>JAHRWY010000066.1:0-20469 GCA_019104935.1 Kaistella sp. | reverse complement strand
ATGCTGATCAAAAATATAGAACAACGAATAAAAATCAACAAAATTGTTTCCCTCGGAACGGTCGCTTTTGCAGTCATTATCGTGTTGGCGGGTTTCTTTTTTGCCTACAAAATGATTCAGGATTCCAGAAAGTCCATCTACATTCTGGATAACGGCGTTCCGGTTTTGGCAAAGCAGACCGATGTACTGCTGAACCGACCTGTGGAATACAAAGCCCAGATCGAAATGTTTCACCGGCTGTTTTTCACGCTCGCTCCCGATGATGCATACATCAAAGAAAATATTCAAAAATCCCTTTACCTCATTGACGACAGTGGAAAAAAAGAATACACCAACCTCAAAGAAAAAGGATTCTACAACCAGATTGTGGCTTCGAGTTCAATGGTGAGCATCCATACGGATTCCATTTCACTGAATATGGAGCAAAAGAAGTTCTCCTTTTACGGAAAGCAGATGATTACCAGAAAATCAGCAGTCATCACCCGGAAACTCTTTACCGAAGGCTTTTTTGAGGACATCATCCGAAGTCCCAACAATCCTCACGGTGTTCTCCTTAAGAACTGGAGAATCCTTGATAACGAAGAACTGTCGAACCAAACCAAAAATTCCTATTAAAAATGATTGCCTTACTTAAACAAACTGCAAAGACCGCATGGGAACGGGCGGCAAAGCATCCGAAAAAGTTTTTCGCGTATTCGATGATTTTTCTGTCTGTATCGTTTGTCGGCTCACTGATTCAGGGGATTTTCTTCCCGTCTAATTCATTGTTCAAAATCAAACCGCCGGTGCTTTATAACAAAAGTGCCGTCCACCAAAATTCCGATGTAAAAAGGGATAAGGAAATGGAAAACATAGTGGAGGAACTCAAGGGTTTAAAACTGAAAAGAGATCGAAACGAACTGAGAAAGGAGGACAGCCTGAGAATAGAATACCTGTACAGTCAGTATCAAAAACTAAAAAATTCCGGTAGTACCGAAAGCAATTGAATTAAAAATAGCAACTCAATGAAAAAAATAAACTTTAAAGACAAGAAATATGTGCTGCCGCTGTTGGCGCTTCCGTTTCTGTTGCTTTTCATTTATGTGGGGGCGCAGTTCACCAAGGAAGACACCAAAAAGGATCAGCCTAAAGAACTTTCGACATCATTTGGTGAAACTCGGGATTCCATTATGACCAAAAATGATGCGTATGATGCCTTTTTCAAAAATGGCGACAACAGATCGATGTTAGAAGGATTGGACAAGGAACATGACAGTTTAATGAGTTACCAAGACCAAATTTCCATCGACCAGAAACGAAGGATAGATTCCCTAAAGGCGGTGTCATCAAGACAGAATCAAATTCCGGTAAAAGGAAAACCGTCGTCTTATTACA
This sequence comes from Kaistella sp., assembly GCA_019104935.1. Lineage (GTDB taxonomy): Bacteria > Bacteroidota > Bacteroidia > Flavobacteriales > Weeksellaceae > Kaistella. Next base: position 19,095 of record JAHRWY010000066.1, on the reverse strand, counting down.
ATCCCAAGAATGAAGACAAGGACTACAACCGCTCAGCAGACATCATCCGGATGCTGAACGACAAATCCTACGGAAAACCTGAAAACGAATATGCTTCAGAAAGTCCTAAGGAAAAAACACAAAATGTTCAGCCCGACCCGGTAAAATATCTGAAAGAACAGATGCTGGTGATGGATTCATTGGAAAAATCGAGAGATCCCGAATACCAGAGCAAGTTATTGGCAGAACAGAAACTGAAAGCCAACAAGGAAAAAATTGACGAGTTTCTCAACTCTACCTTCAATGTCAGCAAGTCAGGAATAAACAGTGGCTTCAATGCCTTTTACAGGGAAACGGAGAACAGTTTCATAAAAGCCGTAATCGATGAAGACAACAAAGGTTTTCTCGGCAGCAGAATCCGATTTAGGCTTTTGGAAGATATATTCGTGGGACAAAGAAAGATTGAAAAAGGTTCTATCCTTTACGGTCAGATTTCAGGATTTACTATGCAGCGGGTGAACCTGACCATTGTCTCGGTATTTACCAGAGGGGAAATCCTGCCGGTTCATCTCTCCATTTATGATTTGGACGGAATGAAGGGGCTGTATGTTCCGCAAAGTGTTTTCCGTGAGATGATCCGTGAAATGGGAAGCAATTCTGTTCAGGGAACACAGATTGATATGAGCGGCTCCGGTTTCTTCACGAGCATCGGGAGCAAACTGTTTACTTCCACCTCCAAATCCATCGCCAACTTGATTAAGACCAACAAAGCCAAACTGAAATACAATTCTTATGTCTTTCTGATTGACGAAAAGCAACTTAAAAATTCAAAAAACCCATAAAAACCAAAAGATGAAAAACACATTCATACTACTATTCGCCCTGATCGCCAATTTTTTGATGGCTCAAACTGGAACGAAGGAACAAATCATATCGGATTTGCCTGAAATAGAGATTACCAAAGATATCAATCTCCACATTATATCACCGGAGCCGATTCAATATGTGGATTTATCGACACAAACACTGACTGGAGATTTACCGACCACCAACATTGCGAGAATTAAAATCACTGACAATATTCCAGTCGATACAAAAGAGAAAACAAAAACACCAACTTCATTCTCCAACGGTAGCACTGTCGGAATCATCACGGTAGTCGGACAATCCTTTATCGCACAATATAAGGCCGTTTACAGGAATTCTGAAAACAGGAATATCGCCACCAATATCCATATCCAGCCCGAAGCGATGCAGCCGATTGAGTTTAACAAAATGACTTTTTCAAATTTGGAACTGGCAAAGTTTGCAATGCAAATTATTCAGAAAAAAACCGATGAAAAGCCCATCCGTGAACAGAAAAATATGAAACTCTCGATGCAGCTCAACAACGTTTACGTGATGAGCGATTATATCTTTCTCGATTTGACTTTTGAGAACCGAACCAACCTGAGTTACGACATTGAAGATTTAAAGTTTTCGATTGAGGATAAAAAGATTTACAAAGTAACGAACAACCAGAGTATTGAACTGACGCCAATTTTTCGGTTAAACGGTCAAAAGAGTTTCAGGAAAAATTACCGGAACATTTATGTCTTCAAAAAGTTCACTTATCCGAACAGTAAAGTAATGATGATCCGGCTGATCGAAGAGCAATTCTCTGGAAGAACCATTGAAATGAAGGTGAACTATTCGGATATTTTAAAGGCAGATACATTTTAGAATACGACTATGGAATTTACTATTACTCTCGAACAGCTGGTTAATGGATTTCTGTACTTGCTATGGGGATGCTACGTTTTAATCTTTATTTCAATGGTTCAACAGAACACCGAGAAATCAGAACAGTTAGTTAACTGCCAGCAAAAAAATAATGTGCTGCAAAAACTTAATCAAAAACTTAATCAAGCTTATGAGGAACAGAGAAAAGAGAGTCAATCTTCAAAAAAAATCTGTGAAGAATTAACCAGGCTTGATTTAGTGAAGAATATTGAGACAAAAGCACAAGAAATAATTAGTGATATGAATCAAATTGATGAAAATCTTGTGAAAATGCAGAAACAGCATGAGCAGTTGTTTGAAGAACAGAAGAAGTTACATAGCAGCCTTCTCCGCGAACACCACTTACTCAATCAATATTTTCAAAACTATACCTAATGCAGGAACAACAGCACCAGATAAAGATTTATGGATTCCTTCAGAAGGCGGTCTATGCCGTGGTTGCATTGGACTGTGCATCGTTGTTCTATCTGAATGCCGATATTCCAGTGGTCTCCAATCTGTTGAAGAATTTTTCAAAGATGAGTTTCTTTTATCCGCCGATCCATGCAAAATTTGCCACGCTTATTTTGATTGGTTTGGTAGCCATTGGAACGAAAGCGAAGAAAAAGCGGGATTTAAAGATTGCGACCGAAATTGTCATTCCGATGATGTTGGGATTGCTGTTGATTTTCTCGTCGCTGATATGGCAGAATGAGGCAGGAAATACAACAATTCCAAAGATACTTCCGGAATTGAATCTGTATCAAATGATGTATGCGGTGATGTCATTTTTGGGAGCGGTGATTCTTCAAATGGGAGCGGATTCTATCTCCAAACTGATGCAGCAGAAAATGGGTAAAGACCGATGGAATGTGGAAGAGGAAAGTTTCGATCAAAACCAGCAACTTGTAGAAACCGATACCAGTATCAATATTCCGTACCTGTTCAGGTTTCAGAAAACCATCAAAAAAGGTTGGATGAATATCAATCCGTTTCGAGGAACGATGGTGATTGGAACGCCCGGTTCTGGAAAATCTTTCGGGGTCATCAATCCCGCGATTCGTCAGATGATTGGTAAAGGATTCTGCCTGTGTATTTATGATTTCAAATTTCCCGATTTGGCGCAGATCGCCTATTACCATTATTTGCTCAAAAAAAGTAAGAATAAGGGCTACCAGCATCAGTTCCACGTCATCAATTTGAACGACGTGGAAAAATCCAAAAGAGTGAACCCGTTTAGAAAAGAATACATCCAGACTTTGGCGGAAGCACAAGAAATGGCAGAATCGATGGTGTCATCACTCCAAAAAGGCGGTTCAAGTTCGGGAGGCGGTTCCGACGCGTTTTTCACGCAGTCGGCAATCAATTTCCTTTCGTCGTGCATCTACTTTTTTGCCAGACTCGAGAACGGAAAATATTCTGATTTACCGCATATCCTTTCCTTTATGAACCGCAGTTACAAAGAGATTTTTGATGCACTTTTCACCAACGAGGAGATTTTATCACTGTTATCACCATTCAAAACTGCATATGACAACAAGGCCTTTGACCAGTTGGAAGGACAGATTGGAACCCTCAAAATCTTTATGTCCCGATTGGCGACCAAAGAAAGTTTTTGGGTGTTTTCGGATGACGAAGTCGAACTGAAGATTACTGACAGGGAAAATCCTTCTATCCTGATTCTGGCATCGGATCCGGGAACGCAGGATATTAATTCCGCACTTTATTCCTCGGTTCTGAACAGGACTTTGCGATTGATCAACTCCAAACACAATTTACCGGGAGGAATTATAGCAGATGAATTTCCAACGATTTACATCCATAAAATCGACAATGTGGTGGCAACGGCAAGAAGTAACCGGGTTGCGGTTTTGCTCGGACTGCAGGAAATTCCGCAACTCCGACAATTCTACAAAAAAGAGGTCGCCGATACCATTTCCGCCATTGTCGGGAATATTCTGTCGGGTTCCGCAAGAGATAAAAACACTTTGGACTGGCTCGAAAAACTGTTTGGCAAAATCAAACAGAAATCCTACTCACAATCCATATCGCAGCAGGGAACTACGACGAGCATTAACGAGAAGATGGACAATATGATTCCTGCTGGAAAGATAGCCGCGCTTAAAACCGGAGAAATGGTCGGAATGATTGCCCAGGGCGAAGAAAACGACACCGAAGAATACAAAACTTCCGCTATGAACGGAAAAATCAACCTGGATTTAAAAGCCATCAAGCACGAGGAACAGAACTATGTGAAAATGCCCGTTTATTACTCCTTTGCGGACAAAACTGGAAAAGACAGGAAAGACGAAGTCCTGATGACCAATTTCAGAAAAATCAACAAAGAGGTGGAACTCATTGTGAACGAACTTTCAAAAGAATAAAATAATGAAACAAAAAATAGCAAATATCCTTGTACCCATCTTTATTCTAACAGGAAACTTTCTGTCGGCGCAGTTTAATACGCTGACACCAACCTTACACCGAAGAAGTGAGGTTTTCATCCCTGCTGAAAAAATGGCTGAAACCAAGGACAGGAAAGGCAAAAAATCTTGGAAGGAGGTGTTCAACCTTACTTCAAAATCGAACATAAGGACGGAATTGGACTCCCTGAAATCCTTGCTGAAGCAGTATAACGGCGCAGAACAATTCAGGAAGATGCAGTATGAAAATCTGCAAGATTCCTTACAACAACTGATTCTAAACAAAAACAATACTACAAAAAAAGACCACAACAAAGTAAAGCAACCAATCTCTATTTCTGATGAAAAAGAAAGAGAAAAAGCCCCCTTTGGGGGTTTGGGGGCTTTTATGCCACTGAAGAGTAATCTCTCCATCACTTCGGGTTACGGTTCAAGAATCCATCCCATTTTTGGAATGCACAAAATGCACAACGGCATTGATCTGAAAGCCGACCACGAAGATGTTTACGCCGTTCTTGACGGAATCGTCACCGAATCGGGTTGGGATTCCAAAGGCGGTGGAAACTACATTAAAATCAAACATTTTGACCGATTTGAAACTGCCTATCTGCACCTGTCGCAATTATATTACAAGACTGGAGAAAAAGTAAGAGCGGGCTTCATCATCGGAAAAAGCGGAAACACCGGAAATTCTACCGGACCGCACCTGCATTTCGCAGTAAAGGAATATGGCAGAAACATCAATCCGTCACATTTCCTCAACGACCTAATTAACGCAAACCAACTAATTACTACATACTATGCAAACGGAACATTTACCGAAAGAAGACCTTAAAAAATTCGGAATCATCAATGAAGATTTATCGTTTTCCAAAAACCTTACAGCAGACGATATCCAAAAATTTCTTCAGGGTTATACCATTGTCGCCGACAACGGGAAAAACAGGGGAACCTTCCAACTGACGGAGAACAACACCAAACTGAAAGTCATCTTTTTGGAACGGGACAAAAGCATCTCTGAAATCATCGAAAACAGCAAGGAGAGAATTGAGTATTCTAATATTAAAAATCTTTCAGAGTCAGCAGAATCGAAACTTTCCCTTGAGAAAAAGGCTTTCATCTACGACAGGGAAAACAACATCGTGGCAGAATTTGACCTGATCAGAAACGCCACGGAACTGACCGCCATTATCGTCGATAAAAAGGACGATGTGGAAATCAACCGCTACAAAGTAGAACTCCAAAAACTGAAAAATTTTCTGATGGACAAAATCGACCAATATCCCGAAATCGCCAAAGAGATTGAGAAAGACATCAACATCGTCTCAAGGGAAATAAATACCGTAAACAGCATCAGGCCGGACGAGAAACAAATCTCAAAAGGACAGAATTCGGAGGTTCAACTCAATGTCAACGACAAAGACCTGTATGAGGATGCCAATAGAAATCGGGAAGAGCAGGAAGAGGAATCCCACGAACGCGAGAAACCACGAGGATTCAGACGATAATATTCAATTCAAAAAACACAAAAATGGAAAATACTAATCCGAAAAATTTTTCGTCAAGATATGAAGAGGAGATGGACGCAACACGTTCGGGATTTTCATTAGAAGATGCCGTAGATTATGTTCCTTTCAAGAAGAACATCAGGGAAACAGACGGAAAAATTAGTAACATGGACATTAAAAACCAATCCAATGGAAAGAACACGAATTATGGCTTTGAGGAGGATGAGACAACACGCTATCTCAAAACGTCGGAAGGCGAAATATTACCCTACAAATTATTCTCAGCCGGAAATCATCTTGGTGGGGAATCCCATCTCCTACGGGAAAACGATTCACACCGAGATCCCACCGATTTTGCGTTAGTTGAAAGGCAGTTCGCTGAAAACAGAACCCTTTCGTTTACGGCAGGAACAAAAATTTCTGAAGTTTCGGATGTCGCGTGGCTTTTTCGTTCGTTGGAGGACGAAGCCGTGGAACATACTTTTGCACTATACCGTTTTAAGGACGATAGTTATCTTGTTCAGCATCTATCTTCAGGAGGAATTACTGCAACGGTAGTGGATTTGCGACTTTTGGCGGGAAATGTCTTTAAACTCAATCCCGAAAGCATCACTTTGGTTCACAATCACCCGAGTGGAAGATTGGTTTCAAGCCGTGAAGACCGTTTGATGCTCGACCGTCTGAACAAAATTTTTGACGATACCGGAATCAAAGTGGAGGACGGCATTATCCTGAATCTGCGTTCCGGAAAATACCTCACGTTCACCGCTGAAAGTATTACCGATGTTGTTCACGAACTGAAGAACCAAAACCAGTTTCAAAATCAGTTTCAAAATCAGTTTCCAGTTAATGTTTACAGTTTCAGCAAGCAGGTTTTTGCAGAGAATTACCAACCGAAACGCATCAACGGTCCCGAAGACATTGCCGCCTATCTTTCCTCCCAGAAATTTGGACTTTCGGACAGAACCGAAGCCCTCATTTTGAACAACGCCAACGAGATTGTAGGAAAATTTGTCCTTCCGCAACACCGCCAATTGGAAAAACTCACGGAATTACTGACCATTCACGCAGGAACAGCCACGATTCTTTATGGAAATAACGTCACCGATGAAATGTTCCGTTCCTACCGTGATAAGTTGGCTTTATCGGGATTTACTGCCTTGGATGCGATCAGACTTAAAAGCAACAACTACTATTCGGTATCGCAGGAAGTGGACATCAAGGTTTCTGATCATCTTTTAAACAAATTCGGCAAAAATAATTTGAATGCTGAACCAATGTTATTTGAACCCGAAAACATGCCGTATCGCAGTATTTCGGAAAATAAAAACCCTTTGACCAATCCGGAAAATTTTGATTATGCCAAGATTTTTATAGATGACGCAGAAGGCAAGACCAAGCACGAATTTAAAATCTCATTAACAGACGATGATTTTGAAAATTACAAAGAAATTTCGGCAAAGATTCAACTGTATCGGCAATCACAGGATACGGTACTGCTTTTCATCAGTGGTCAGTTGCTGAGTTATGAGCCGAAAGAGCAGACCGAAGACATCATTCAATCTATTAAAATGATTTTCGATCTAACGACTAAGCAGGAAAAAAACCTATTAAACAAACTATATTTTATTAACAACCAAAACCCCAACATTATGGAAACAACCAAAGAATTCAACCAGGTAGATTATTTAAAAAACCAACTAAAATACCTCGGTTTCGGCGAAGGTGAAAAACTTCACAAAGATTTGGAGAAAGGCATCAAATCAAAAAATCAAGAATTTGAAATCAAGACATCCTCCGACAAAGCCCTTCCGGGAAATAAGGTGGACTTTGCACTGAAATTCAACAAAACGGAAAGTGGAGGAGTTTTTCTCAACTCGTACCACGCGCAACTCACCAACGAAAAAGGCGAGGAAATTTCTCACAATTTTCCGGTCAACCGGGAAAATACCTTTACCGCAAAGGAAGCCGTCAACCTATTGGAAGGCAGGAGCGTAAAAATCGAATTCCACAACCCGAAAAGCGACCAATCGGAAACGGCGTTTGTCCAGTTCAACTTCGAGGAACCCAAAACCGACAAGGGGAACTATATGTTTCAGAATTTTTACCAAAATTACGGTGTGGACACTGAAAAAATCGTTGAAAAATCCAACCTCATTTTTGACAAGCCGGAATATAAAGAAAACACCATTAAATCTTTGGAAAAAGGAAATGTGGTGAAAGTGAAATTTGAGTTGGACGACAAAGTGGTAGAAGGCAAAGCGGTTTTGAATCCCCAATACAAAAACCTGAACCTCTACGACAGCGAAATGAACCGTATGAACACCAACAAACCTTTGCAGGGCATGGAAAATGAAGAAAAGAATGAGAAAGCCAATGTAAGGGAGCAGAGCATTAAACGATAAAATAATACCTGACCATTATTATCCAAAGGCGGCAGGTCAGCAATTGATTTGCCGCTTTTTTAAAACTACAGAGATGAAATTAAAAACACTGTTTCTTTTATGCCTTGTGGCAATTTTGCCCTATTCGTGCCGCAAAGAAATCAAATCCGAAAAAGGAGGAATCGACCTCATATCCAATGTTTACTTTGATGCCTCCAAAGGATTGGAGCAAATGCAGAGTTTCCATTTGTCGAAACTCAATTACTCGGGAAACCAAATCATAGAATTCGTTCCAGACCATTCCTCCCCGGAAATCAACACCCAGACCTACCTTATTCAGGACTCGCTGTACTATCCTATTGAAAATGATAACGGAAGCATCATCCTTTCAGAAGTGGCAAAAATTCAGAATCCACAATTGGTTTGGAACAAGAAGGAAGGTGCTATCTTTTCAAAGGAACAGATTCTGAACTACCGAAACCGCAGAAAACTATCCGACACGGTTTTGTTCAACAAAAAATACAAACGCTTCGAGATTAATTCCCCGTGGAATTACACGAGGTTCTACATCTATCCAACGGACACCATTTTGCCGTATTCCATCTACAGGGACGCTGAAAAGGATTATGGAGGACGATTGGAGCGCATCGATTCCTACAATAAAAAAACCGACATTTTTGTAAGTCTGCAACTTTTGCCACGAAAAAATTGGGATGATGCTGCGAAAGAAATTTTTGACTTTAACCATTTTGTAAACAGCAGAAAAAGTGAGTGAATCATTGGCAATAAACACTTTTGTTGAGGATATTTCCATCATCGAGGGAACCCGGAACGAAGTCATTGTCTTTAAAGATGATAAAGACAGAACCTCCTTTTTGGAACTTCTGAAACTGAACAACCAAAGCAATCACAGAACTTTGGTAACGCTGCATTCGGACAAAAACACGCCAAAATTAATCAGCCAGTTTCAAAACTATGACGGCAAAATATTTCTTTGTCTTCCTGCAGACCGGGAGTCAAATTTATCCACTCAGAAAATAATTTCTGAACTACAAGGGAAAAATATCAAGGATGTCCGACCGCTTTACGGCATCTCTGAAAACGGGCATCCAAATTTGGAGGAATATTTACGGAACAAACTCAACCTTGAGAATAAAAATATTACATTAGCAGAACAAAATAATTCGGAAGATGAAAACCATAGCATTAAATCCAACGGAATTTCCAACGCTCAGCACTTGGGATCCGGAACTGTTGGACGAAATATTGGAAAACCTTTCCAGAACGGCGAATCCAAGCAAAACGGAAATCGCAACGGAAGACAAAATGTGGGCAGCGACGATGCTCGAAATGGACTTGCAAGCACAGAGCGGAGCGATTTGGGAAACGGAAAACGGGGAGGATCCACTAACGGAACACAACCGCAAAATGCTTCAAAAAATGAAGAAGCAAAAAATATCGTGGGCGGACTCGTATCCGGAGGAACTTCAGCAAATCCAACCGAAGAAAAAATAAACGAATCCCATAAAAATATTGAGGAGTTAAATTCCCTTATTTCAAAATACAAAAGTCAGAAACTGACCAATGAACAGGTTGCGGAAGTGGTTTCTGCAACTTGTTTTGTTTCCGATGAAAAGAAGATTCTTTTAAAGGAGAACGTAAACATTTCCGATGAACTGAAAGAAATCTGCCTTCAGTTCAAAAGTGGCGGAACCACTAAAGAAGGCAGAGGCATCTTAGATGAGTATTATAGTGACTCCACGATTGTAAATGCCGTCCGCAATTTGATCAAAGACCATTTCAAAAACCATTCGGAAATCTCTGTTTTAGAGCCGAGTGTCGGCACAGGGAATTTTCTTAATGCAGCCAAAGATTTGGGAATTAAGGCCAATATCACCGCCTTTGAAATCAATGAAACCACGGCAAAAATTGCAAAAATCCTGCATCCTGAAGCCGACATCAACCTGCGTTCCTTTGAAACCGAATTTATTGACGAAAGAGGTAATAAGAAAATCTTTTCCGAACAATACGATTTGGTCGTTGGCAATCCGCCTTATGGCGACCATCGTGGTGTGTACAAAGGTTTAGGCGAAGAACCAAAAATATCCAAGTATGAGGATTACTTTGTTAAAAGGTCTTTGGATTCTCTAAAACCCAACGGTATTTTGGCAATGGTGCTTCCTTCCGGTTGGCTGAACCGGCAAAACCAACTGAAAAACGCCGAAATGATTGAGGGCTTTCGTTTGCCGGTTGGTGCTTTTGCAGGAACACAGGTCGGGACGGATATTATCATTCTCAAAAAAAACGGTCAGAAAATATCCAATAACATTTCGAATTATTTTGAAAACCATCCTGAAAGAATTTTAGGCGAAATCAAAGAAAAGACCAATCGCTTTGGACGATTGGAAAACTATGTTCATGGGAATTTAGAGGATGTCTTAATTCGGATGGAAAATCTTAAAAACAGGAAGGAAACCGAAAGAATCGGAAATCTTTTTGAGGACTTGTTTTTGGAGGTGGAGGACGTGAAAAAAGTTGAAAAAACGATAAAGACCGAGAAACTCAAGAATAATTCTGAAGAAGATTTAACAACCGAAAATGAAATTGATTTTTCTGAACTCAATGAAAAAATTGAGCAGGTTCTTACTGCACTTAATTCTGTAAAATTCAAATCTCCGGCAGTTGAAAATGAAATTGCAAAATATAACCAACTACAATTCGAACTCTCCAACAATCCTCAAGATTTTGCTCAAGAACGGATTGATGACTTGATTCAAAAGGCGGAAAAGATTATTCAGTCACAAAAAGAAAAAGACAGGCAATATCATATACAGACCAAACTGGAACTCAAAAAAGGAATTCTGAAATATCAGTTCTTAAAACCGGATAAGGTAGTGGATGCCTCGCTTCAAAACAGTTCGGCTATCAACAAAGAGCAAATCGAAGCCTTCCGGGACACCGAATATGATGGAACACTAAATAATTACGGGAAACACTACCAATTTGCCAATTATTTGGACGGAAAATGGGTTCACGATTTTTATTACGCGGAAGGAAATATTTATGCAAAGTTGCAACAACTTGAAGTTGACTTTAAGGATAAATTTGCCGTTGGTGGAATAGAGAATCAGTATGAAAAGCAAAAGAGTTTACTTCTGAGCGTCCTTCCCAAACCAAAATCGTTGGATGAAATTTCCATGAGTCCCAACCACGAGTTTGTCCATCAGTTTGATTTAGGAACTGTAGAAAAAGACCGTTGGAATCCCAATAGCAGACAGACGGAAACCGTTTCTGTGCTGTATAACCTTGCCGAAAAGTTTAAAGATTTCGTGGGAACTTTGTCGAGTGAAGCCTTTGCAGGTTCCTCCTCGTGGGAAGTTCGCAGTTTTGTGGACAATGAATCGGTTACTGGAAGCGACAAGGAAAGAAACCCCTTGGTTCGTGAAAGAAGAAAAGCGGCGGCCAATGATTTGTTTCAAAAATTTTTGAGGGAAGAATTATCGGATGAATTGCGGGAGAGGTTTGTCCGGGATTTCAATCGAAACTACAACAACATTTACGTTCCGGACTATTCTAAATTTCCGCTGTTTTCAAAAATCCATTTGAACTTTAAAGGAAGGGAACTCAGACTGACCGAAGTTCAGAAAGCGGGAATCGGACGTCAGACCACGAAAGGAGTAGGATTATTAGCGCACGAAGTCGGATTCGGAAAAACCCTGTCGGGAATTTTGGCAATGCACGAAGCAATGGAACGAGGAAATGCCAAAAGACCGATCATTGTCGTTCCCAATGAAAGTATTCTGAAACAATGGGTACAAACGATTTTTGAAACCGTTCCCGAAGCCAGAGTCAATGTCTTGGGAAATCTCGGAAGGGATTATGATCTCTCAAAATTTGACAACAAAGATGGAGAAATTAGCATTGTGACGTATGAAGGTTTCAGCAATATAGGTTTTTCTGAAAATATAACGGAGCGTTTAGCATCAAAATTTTCCTATATCTCCGAAAGTGAGATGCGCAGCGTGAACAGCATCAGCGAAAGGGATTTTCAAAAAGAAATCGAGAAGGAAAAGGAATTGGTAGGTAAAATGAAGCGGGGTAAAATTTATGATTGGGAAGATTTTGGATTCGATCATTTGACTTACGATGAAGTCCACAACGCGAACCATATTGTTGGTAAAGTAAGAATCAAGGACCGAAGATTTGCCTCAGATTTTAGAAGTCAAAACCAGCAAACTTCAAAGTTAGGCATCAATACTTGGATGGTGGCTCAATACATTCAGGAGCAGAACGATGGCAGAAATGTAACGCTACTTTCGGCAACGCCATTTACCAACAAACCTTTGGAGTATTATTCCATTTTATCCCTCATTGCCAACAAAAGGTTGGAGGAATCGGGCTATTTCAATGTCAACACCTTCTTTGAAACCTTTATGGAGGCGGACAAGGATATGGAAATTGATGCAAAAGGCGATGTGAAATTCAAGGCGAATGTGAGAAGGTTTAAGAACAATTCATTGTTTCAGCAGTTGCTTTCTGAATTTATTGATATCAAAGGCGAAGAAGACAATCCCGAATTGAAACGGCCGAAGAAAATCAACAAGGAATATAAGATCGAGCAAAACGACCTGACCAAGGAGCAGTATGAGATGCTCAACGAAAACTTCAGCGAAACCCAAAAAGGAGCGATTCTGACGCACATTCTCAATGCAAGATTGATTGCTATTTCACCTTTTCTGTCGCCATATTATGAAGGGAAGGAGCCATCAGTTAAGGAATTTGTCGAAGAATCTCCAAAGTTGAAGCAGACGATGGATTTGATTCAGCAGAATAAGAAAGACATTCCACAATCAGGACAGATTATCTATTCTGAACTAGCCGTTTCGGAGTTTCCCAAAATGAAGGAATATCTCGTGCAGGAAGTCGGATACAAACCAGAAGAAGTCGGAGTTATCACCGGAGCAACCAGCAAACCCCACCGATTGAAGATTCAGGATGAATTTAATGCCGGAAAAATAAAGGTCGTGATTGGCAGCGAAGCCATTCAGGAAGGAATGAACCTTCAGGAAAATACGACGGATATTTATATGCTTTCTTTACCTTATAACTTCACCTCTCTTCGACAAGTTGAAGGTCGGGCTTGGCGGCAGGGAAACAAAAATGAGAATGTCCGCATCAACTTTATGCTCACCAATGACAGTATTGATGTCTTTATACTTCAGAAGTTACAGGCAAAACAAGCGAGATATTTAGAGGCGATGAAGAAAGGAGCCGATGTGTTGGATGTTTCTGACATTAGCACGCAGGAATTGAAAACCGCCATTATCACCAATCCTGAAACCAGAGCAAATATCGAAATCGAACTGATGAAAAAGCGTATTGAAAGCGAGAAAAATAGATTCCTTGCGGACAGCGCGTTTGTGTTGAGGAAGTATCAGGATTTCATCAAAGTCCAGGAGGAAGTAACCAAAGCACAGCATAACTATAACCGAATTTTGGGCTATTCAAAAGAAGATGGAGAAAAAGCAGAATATTGGAAAAGTCAATTGCCATTCTATCAGAAATCCATTGATACTGCTAAAGTTTTAGTATCAGAAATGATAGAATCCTTATCCCATAAAGGAGTTAATGTAACCGAAATTGAGCAACAGACTAAATCCACTGAGGAAAAGATTGCGAAATTGGATAAAATGTTGGAGGAGTTGCCAAAGGTCAGGGAAGGATTGGTTGAGAAGTATCGGGAGGAAAAGGAAAAGCAGGTGAAGATTAATGACGGTGTAGATTATGTTGGGGAGAGGGGAACTGAAAACTCTTTGTTATTCAGCGCTTCTAAAGTATATGAAAATGATAATCAAATTAAAGATGAGCAAAGAGTTTTTGGGAGAAAGAGATAAAAACCTATAGTTTTCTTTAGTAAAATTCGACTAACTAATTACACGATTAATATGTGTTATGACGACAAGTTTTTATTGCCTACTCAATATTTATCTTTGTGAGGTTGAATATATTGCACAGGCACTTGAGCATTCCCTATTTGCATGCTATAAATAAAATTGCTATTCTCTTAACTTTATGTTTGTATATTGTTTAAAGTTGATGCTGAAATGGGGGTAATATGCTGTTGTTATTTATAATTATATTATATTTGCTATGTGCTACACATTGTGTAGTTGATGGCGAACAAAGTATGAGTAAAGAAGTTGCTAATACATATAATTATATTGATGCTTATTTAGATGATGTTAGATCTAGAGGAAGATTTGCTTTTACTTTAGAGGAACTTAAGGATATTTTTGTCAATAATAGTGATAAAGCAATATTACAAAGTTTGCACAGACTAAAATCTAAAAATAAAATTGTTCAGGTTCGAAAAGGGTTTTATACACTCCTCCCACCGGAATATTCCTATCAGGGTATTATACCAACGAACCTTTTTATTGATGACATGATGAAAGCTGCGGAAAAGGATTATTATATTGGTGTTACCTCTGCTGCTGCTATCTATGGAGCTTCCCACCAGCAGACAATGGAAACATTTGTAATCACAAAAAAACCTGCATTAAGGAGCATCAAAAACAATAAAGTAAAAATAAATTTTTTAGTAAAAAACGAATGGGAAAACGAAGACGTCAATCATATAAAGACTGATGCTGGTTACATAAAAGTATCTTCCCCGGAACTTACAGCCCTGGATCTTCTATACTACATTGAGAGGATAGGGATAGATAGGGTGCTTACGATAATAGAAGAATTGCGTGAGATTTTAAAACCGAAAAAGCTTTTTAAAACAGCTAAGAGATATAATCAGCTTGCAGCAATACAAAGATTAGGTTTTTTATTGGAAAATGAGTTGAATGATGAAGATTTGGCACAATCACTATATCCATTAATTGAAAACAAAAAAGGAGCAAATATCCCTTTGTTTCCTGGAAGAAATAAAGAAGGGGAAATAAACAATAAATGGAGAATTATTAAAAATGTTACGATAGAAAGTGATTTATGATACCACGAAGATATATTGAAGAATGGAAGGAAATCGCACCTTGGCCAGAAAATAGTCAGGTAGAGCAGGATTTAGTAATATCAAGAGCTTTGGTGGAAATATTTTCAGATCCTTTTCTGAAAGAACATTTAGCGTTCAGAGGGGGAACAGCATTGCATAAATTGTATTTGGAGCCTCCAACAAGATATTCAGAAGATATTGATTTGGTGCAAATTAAAGAAGGACCTATTAAACCTATTTTAGAGAGATTGGGAAAGGCTTTAAAATTTTTAGGAACAAAAAACGGTAAAACCGAAAGCACATAACAATACCATTGTATATCGTTTTATATCAGAAATTCCACCTGTAATTAATATGCGTTTGAAGATTGAAATTAATTGTAGAGAACATTTCAATGTATATGGTGTTATTTTTGTGCCTTTCGAAATGAAAAATGGATGGTTTTCTGGGAAATGTGAAATCTCTACTTACATATTAGAAGAATTATTAGGAACGAAATTACGGGCTTTATATCAAAGAAAAAAAGGAAGAGATTTATTTGATTTGGATTTAGCACTTAGAAAATTTGATAATTTGAATATCGAACAGATGATTCAATGTTATAAAAAGTATATGAACTTTTCTGATGGAACCCCACCATCTCAAAAAATGTTTTTAAAGAATATGGAGTTAAAAATGGAAGATAAAGAATTTCGTGAGGATATATATACTATTTTGAAACCAGATGTAGAATATGATAATGATAAAGCTTACGAAAATGTAAAAACAAGTCTTTTAGAAAGAATCTGATTAACGTATTGTGGCAAAACATTAATCTAAAATCTTAATAATATCAATGAAATTAACTTTGAATAAAAACAAAACAGAAGAATATCAGATATACAAATCTAAAAAAGGTATGTTAGTGCAGGGTAATTCTATAGAATTACTTCAAAATGATAAAGACCTGTCCGAGTTAAAAGGGAAAGTAAATCTGATTGTAACTTCACCTCCTTTCCCCTTAAATAATAAAAAACAGTATGGGAATGAAAAAGGCGAGGAATATAAAGAATGGTTTACCAGACTAGCTCCTATATTTTCTAAGCTTTTGGCTGAAGATGGTTCGCTGGTAATAGAAATCGGAAATGCTTGGGAACCAGAAAGACCGGTTCAATCCCTACTACATTTAGAATGTCTTTTGGGAATGGTAAAACATCCTGAAGCTGATCTAAGACTAATACAAGAATTTATATGTTATAATCCTTCGAAACTACCTTCACCAGCACAATGGGTAACTGTAAATAGGTTAAGGACGGTGGACAGCTATACACACGTTTGGTGGATTGCCAAAAATGATTTCCCCAAAGCAGATAATAGCAAAGTATTACGTCCATACAGTAAGAGTATGGAGCAGCTACTAAAACGACAATCATATAATTCGGGAAAACGACCATCAGAACATCAAATAAGCAAAGGTGGATTTCTCAAAGACAACGGAGGAAGTATCGCCCACAACTTTTTTGAGATGGAAGTTATAGATGAAAAACGGGAAGTAAGATTACCACATAGTGTATTAAGTTTTTCAAATACTAATTCCAATGATTATTTTCTAAAAACTTGCAGGGAAAAAGGAATTACGCCTCATCCAGCGAGAATGTCGGGGGGATTAATCAACTTCTTTGTGCAGTTTTTAACTGATGAAAATGATCTGGTACTAGATCCTTTTTCAGGAAGCAATACAACGGGATATTGTGCTGAAAAACTAGACCGTAAATGGGTATCATTTGAGATCCAAGAAGATTATATTCAACAAGCAATTGTTAGATTTAATGAACCGAATTTAAAATCTCCATTAAAACCGCTGTAATTATGGAAAACTTAAGAGATGAATTTGAAAAAATTGCTAAAACAGATATTTTTGAAGTAGCAAAAGACTCCAAGAACTTTGTAGGGAACCCTTTCAAAATAGATTATAATAAAACAAGTCTGTTGACATGTGATGACTGGAAATATAATGTTGGAGGCATTGCCCAAGGTTGTTTTCTATTAGCATTCTATGAAAACGACTTTGGAGACGAAATCGTACACGAAGCACTACTATTAAGAGCATTGAGGCCTTGCCCTATTCCAAGTGACAATAATATAATCAGTTCCAGGATAGAATATTTTAAAGAAGAACTCAAAACTGCTGGAAAAAATAGACAAATTGATCAGTTTACCAGATTTGAATTCAGTTGTTCGGGTATGGAATGTTCTATACTTGGGACATTTTATAAAACGGCTGATGGAAAGGTAGAATTTGGTGCTGATTTGGAGAATTTTTATTCTCCTCATTTATACAAAGTTTACAAACCATCTGGTAAATACCTTCAATATATTGTAAATCTTAGGGATAATGATGGCCCATTAAAACCAGATTCTAATTTTCAAATAGGGACAGTTCGCTATAGTTCAAGCAGAAAGATTTATTCCGAAAGTGCAAGTACAGACGAAAAAGTATATATGCACACGAAAGATATATTGGGAAAAAGAACTGCATTGTTTGGTATGACCAGAACCGGTAAATCAAACACGGTTAAAAAATTAATCGAGGCTACCCAGGAACTTTCAAGTAAAGCGACAATTAATACTTCAATAGGTAGCTTTCAAGAAGATATTAACCCATATAATGAAACTGAAATTCCTAAAGTAAAAGTAGGTCAAATCATTTTTGACATTAATGGTGAGTATGCAAATAAAAACTTGCAAGATGGAACTGCAATTTTCGAAAAATATAAAGATGATGTTACTAGATATAGTGTGTTAGAGAAGAATGACTTTGAAGTATTGAAAATTAATTTTTACAAAGATATCCCAGCTGGACAGGAGCTAATGCGTGGATATTTTAAGCAGCTTGGAAAACAATCTGATTATGTAGAGGATTTCTTAGGGGTTAGTCTTGAAAAAGAGGGTGAGTTACAAAGGGGAGAAAAAATTAGATATGACAGAAAGATTGCAGCGTATAAATGCTGTTTGAAGTTAGCAGGATTTACTTTAGCAGGAAGCAATAAACTTTACTTTGAAGGATGCAAAGAAATTAACGAACAGGTAAAGGAAGGTGGTATTGATCCCCAAAAAGGTATTTCTTATGATGAAGCTATCACTTGGTTTACCCAAGTTTGGAAAAATTACGATGAATGGGATTATTTAAAAAATTATGAATCGAAGAAAGGAAAACCATGGGCAGATAATGATTTAAAAGCAATTTTAAGGTTTTTAACGCAATATAGAAGTCCAGGAGAAAAAGGTCCTGTCAATAGTTTCATAAAGTTACGCCCACTTGTGAAATATCACACAACGTCTGAAACAGAATTGTTTGAAGATAATATCTGTAAACTTGTCAAAGAAGGGAAAATAGTAATTGTCGATTTATCTCAAGGAGATCCTGAAATTCAAAATCTATATTCTGAAAAAATTTGTAGAGCAATTTTTAATTCATCAATGAGCAATTTCATAGATGCTAAACCTAATAATTTTATACAATTTTACTTTGAGGAAGCACACAACCTTTTTCCTAAAAAAGATGATAAAGATCTAAGTCAGATTTACAATAGAATAGCTAAAGAAGGTGCTAAACTTAACTTGGGAATGATGTATGCCACTCAAGAGGTGAGTTCAATTAGCTCAAATATTCTAAAAAATACACAGAACTGGTTTATAGCCCATTTAAACAATGAAGATGAAGTGAAAGAGCTACGTAAATTTTATGATTTTAGTGATTTCGCGGATGCTTTAATCAAGTTTAGTGCGAAGAATGACAAAGGATTTGTTCGAATGAAAACCTATTCTAACCCTTTTGTAGTTCCAGTACAAATAGGACTTTTTAAATAACAGGATATGTCAAATAATCATGCAAATAATAGTTTCGAACGAGGAAGTCGAATTTCTCATACCTATATTATTAATGATGATGAAGTCAAACAATATCTAAACAATTGTGAGATTCCTGTTGAAGCAGAAGATGTTGAATTGAATGATGCTCTTAAATATGACATTATTTATCCAGAGAAAAATACAAT
>JAHRWY010000287.1:0-9159 GCA_019104935.1 Kaistella sp. | reverse complement strand
TATTAAATTCCAGACTGCGCATAAAATAGGTCTCGGCTACATCGAAATTACCTTTGTTGAATTCTTCTGTTCCCAATAAGAATGACACTTCCTGATCAATTTTATTGAGTTCCGGGGTGGAATTCGGCATTTTGTCGATCGCGCTCAACGTTCCTCTGTAATCGCCGGAGTAAAGGTAAGATTTCACTAAAAGTGATTTCATTTCCTCGGTTTCTGAACTTCTTGGGTATTTATTGATGTAATTCTGGATCACAACCGGCGCAGATTCGAACGGATTTCCAATATCATAACTAAGTTTTGCATACTGCACATGAGCGAGCTGCTGAACTTTCGGATCGTAACTCATCTGATACGCCGAACGGAACGCAGAAAGGGCTTCCTGCTTTTTACCGACTTCAAGGTAAGCGTTACCCAATTGATAATATGCATTCTGAGAAGTGGCAGAATTGCTGTTGATGAGCTGGTTATAGTAAGAAACTGCTTCGTCGTATTTTTTAAGCTGTGCGGAAACAAAACCCATTTCATACAAATCGCTTTCTGAAGGGTTTGGTTTGCTTTCCAGATAGTTCTTAAGATGCGGATAAGCCGATGCGTAATCGCCTTTCATGAAATAGCTCTCGCCGATAATTTTGTGAACTTCGTTTTTATAATCTGCTGAAATTGGTTCTCTCAGCAGATAATTTCCCTCTTCAATAGCTTTATCGTAATTTTTTTCGTTGAAGTACATCTGCACGTAATACGGTTTTACCAAACGTGCATATTTTTCGTCGTCTTTAATCTGATCAAAGAAAGTGAAAGCTTCATCATTCTGCCCGTCAGCATAATAAAGGTGGCCGAGCATATACGCAATATCAGATTTGTCGGTGTCTTCGGCATTTTTATAAGCTTCTTCCAGGGCTTCAATGGCACCTGCAGAATCACCGGTCATGAATTTTGCATACCCCAGTTTCATGATATACTGCGTGTTTTCGTCTTTCGAAAGCTGGTACTGGTTAACGTTATTTAATGTTTCCAGTGCTTTATCAAAATCTTTTTGCGCCAGATAATAATCTGCCAGCGGTAGGTTTGCCTGCGCAAAATAAGCGGAGTTCGGATATTCTTTAATAAAAGCTTCCAGGCCCTGTTCCGCATGATTTTTTCTTAAAATCACCCCAATCACATTGTCAAAAAACTGCGAGGCTTCTTTTCTGGATTTAGAAAGTGCGCCGTTGTAGAAATACTGGCGGGCATATTCGAACTGAGAAGCGCTGTAGATTTTGTTCTGGTAAAGATTTTCGGCGAGACTGAAACGGTAATTTTCGCGGTCGCTGTAATATTGGGATTGCTGGGCATCAGATAATCCGTAATAGAAAATGGCTGCCGCAATAATAATTTTTTTTGAATTCATTTAATCCTGGTTTTCAGAAAGGTGTTGAATTGAATCGTGAGCGTTGTATAAAGGATAAGAGAACCTTTAACGCTTTCCACATTTAGTCAACGAAAATAAGGAAAACTTATTGCCTGCACAACAAAAATTACATATTGTGGAAATGTGGATAACTGGATTTTTTTAACCGGAGTATATTGAAAATGAGTTAAAAAACAATCGTCTTAATTACGGTTTTTCAGCAGAATCCAGCCTTGCCGCTGTTCAGATTTTTGCGTCACCGGATCGAACCATGTCGCGGTATACCAATACGTTGAAGTCGGCAGCGAACGGCCAAACTGTTTGCCGTCCCACTCTACTCTGGCGTTGTCGGTTGATTCGAAAACTTTATTGCCATAACGGTCTACGATGATTACCGACACATTTTGCATCTTATCAAGGTTATCAATTTTCCACACATCATTTATTCCGTCAGCATTCGGCGTAAAGGCATTGTTGATTTTAATGAAGTAAATGGTTTTCGGTTCCCCAAAACAGCCAGTTGCAGATTCCACCTGAACTTCGTAAGAGGCAGCGGTTGGATTCATCAAAATATTTGAAGACTGCGCAACACCGTTGAAATAATATTTATAGGGTTTCACACCGCCATTTGCGATGACTTCAATGGAACTGTTGGTTTGGTTTACCACTTCTATTTTAGGCTGATTTTCATCCGAAACCGTAAAATTATGGGTATAAGTACAGCCATCTGCATTGGTCAATTCCACTGAATAATTTCCGGTTTTTGTAATCAGCACCGTTGGTGAAGTTTCGCCGGTACTCCAGGTTCTTGTAGGATTTTCAGGTCCGGCATCAACCGTTAAAGTTTCTCCGTAACAGATATAATATTTGCTTTCGAGGGTTGATGATTTCGTTGGAGTATTTACTTTGAGATTGATTATTCCTGGGGACGCACAAAAACCCGGAACGCTGATTCTCACATACACCTTTTGTGCAAAAGCAGTCTCGTTGGTGTAATTTGCCGCGATGGGCTGGGTGAAATTCACATCTTTAAAATATTCGAAAACAGCGTTTGGATCGGTACTGAAAACCGTCTTTTTTGAATTGAGATCAAAAGATGTTTTTCCGTCGAAATCTGTATCACAAACTACAAAATTAGTTTCAGAAACAAGTAAAGGAGTATTTGCACCTTTAACAAAAGTCACAGTCTGAACATCCGAAAAGCAGCCTGTAGCCTTATCTTTTATTAAAAACTTAACTGTTTTAGGCAATACCGACACATCGAAGTTTGCAGGAAGCGCATTACCAAGCTCATCGGTAAATGTATATTGAGCAGCGTTATTGATCACCGCGTTCTGGAAATTCTGAAGCGTATAATTCAGTTCGGAACAAACGATAATCTGCGAAACCAGCGCAGCAGGTTTGGGATTGAACTGTAAATCGAAGTTTACCACATCACCACAGTTCGAATTATAGGTGATTTTGATATATGGTTTTGTGCCAAAAACAGAAGCATCATAATTCGCAACCTGTGCCGGCGTGAGCAATGTTCCGTTTTGAGCATAATACTCCAGTGAAATGCTTACTTCAGGCCCCGCATTTACCAGATCAGTCACGTTTCTGGTAAGATTGAAAACATTATTACCCTGACAGTTTTTCATTACAACCGGATTCTGCGCAACAATCTGAGGTTTTCGGTACACCCTGAGAATAATATCATTTGAATTTGCAAAACAGGAAGAATTCGTTTTGCTGATCAACCTGGCATAAATGGTATAATCGCCAATAATGCTGGTCCAGAAATAGCCTGCAGCATTTAAGTTGGCTCCGGGACCATTAGACACCACAATCTCTGAGTTATCTGATTTGTTATAAAATTTAACATCGTACTGGTTCGCCGGATCCAGAACAGATTTAATATAATTGAAATCGAATCTGTTTGGATTATTGTCTGTACCGGCACACCGTTCCTGAATCGGCACCTGCGGAACTGCGATCGCAGGACCTGAAGTAAAAGTCACCAAAGTATTGGCAGAACAGGAAGCTCCTAAAAACGTGGTTTTAACGTTCACCGATTTGGTAACATCCACCGCGGTTCCGTTGCCCGCCGAAGTTCCGTCAACATAAGTGTAGGTAAAGGTGTAATAACCCGGGAAATTCTGTTCAAACGCAGCTTTCAAGTCGAAAAACGGCTGCGATGAACAGGTAGAAATATTCATGGCATTGGTAACCGAAATAAAATAAACCGGAGATCCTCCTGTGATGCACGACATATTATCGTTTCCGTCTTTTACCGCAAAACTCAAATTGGCGATCTGGTTGGCATTGACCACATAATTTTCCGGATTGGTCACCAAAGTACTGGCAGATCCTTCGTAGAAGTACACATTATATTTTTCTAAACCGGAAGCCGGATCGTATTTTGGATAAATCAGCTGATAAAGGTTTACCACCTTGGTTGCCGCCGGAACCGCTGAATTGTCGCAAACTACCGCCGGATTAGAGTTAAGTGGAGCAGGAAGTTTTTCGCTGAGATATTCCAGTTGGTTACTGTCGGAACCCGAGGCGCATAATGTACCATCCGGTTTTTTAACTTTCACATAAAATTTACCGGGTGAATCAGTAACCCTGCTCAGATAAATTTCCTGATTGGTACTGATGATTGTTGGGTTCCCTACCCGATACCATTCGTATTTCAGCGCAGCATCAAAATTGGTGATTTTCATGATGACCTGGCAGTTATCAAGCTGTTTGGTGATGACCGGAGTCTGGGCTTTTCTGAAAGTAATATCATCCGAAACCATCGGACCGACTTGGGCTCCTGAAGGATCGTGATAAGTGACTTCAACTTTCAGCACTTCATTATCATTGGGAACAAATCCAGAAAGTGTATTGCCGGTTTCCGCAAGTTGGGTAGTGTTACGGAACCATTTGAATTTTGGCGTAAGATTCTGATTTGGAGTAAAAAGCCAGGCTTTCCCTTCACTTTTCCACGGACCGTTGTTGTAATTATAAGCGGTATTGCTATGCGTGGGAACTTTAAATTTAGTGGCATCCTCATTCTGAATACCTAATATTGCATTATAAGTGTCCTCTGTTTTGTTATTGACGTAAATAACAATTCTTCCGTCTTCGAGCAACAAAACATTACTGAAATAACTGCTACTTGAAATTCCGCCTGTGCCATCCGTCCGGATTTGATTCTGGAAAGAAACAATAAGACCGTTCACACCACCTACATTTATATTTTTGTACAGATAAGTTACACTTGAATTCTGCGAACGTGGAACCAGATCTGTATATCCGAAAAAAATCTGCGCAAGATTAAGTTCCTTAGAAGCATTGTTTTTAAAAATTTTGTTATAATCCTTAGAAGGCAGTGCTGAATAGGTATTATATCCCGTAACTCCGCTGAAGGTACGGTCTGTATAGGTATTGATGTCTTTAAGATTCTCCAGTTCAGGATCGTTGGTAAACACAAGTCTTCCGTTGCTTCCCATCACCGCTTTAGTATAATCTTTTCCGTAAAAGCTAAAGGTAAAACCTATGGGAAAAGCTTCACTGAATTTATTAGAACCTGTTGGAGGAAAATTGATAGGAATTGATCCTGCGGAAAGAGGAAAAGTAGAGGGCAGTACGCTTGTCTCCTGGTAATCACCCGTGGAAGTAGCTACCGCATCCACTTTTAAATTAAAACTTTCGCCAGTACAGAAATACTGCTGGGTAGGATATACTGCATTATCCGCAGGATTAATAAGATTTACAGATTGGGTAAGGCCTGAGACAAATGATAAAATAAAGAGTAAAAAATAAATCTTCCGCATCAAAAAAGTGTTTGGTCAAAATTACGACATTATTAAGAACCAAAAATTTACCATTTTTATTATACTGACTCAAAAAAAATATGATTTTTAGAATTTTCTTTTACATTTGTGTAAATTATTTTTTTATGAATCAGCTTTTCAGAAGAAAACAGTACAGTGAAAGCGAGCAGTCATCGGGGTTGCTGCGTGTTTTGGGAGTTTGGGATATTGTATTCTTCGGAATTGCGGCCATCATTGGCGCAGGAAGTTTCAGCAGTTTGGGCGAAGCGGTTTTCCGTGGCGGGCCCGGCGTGATCATCCTGTATGTCATCTGCGGTTTTGCCTGCGGTTTTACTGCACTTTGCTATGCCGAATTTGCCAGCCGGATTCCCCAGGCCGGCTCTGCGTACACGTATGCCTACGCGAGTTTCGGTGAATTGATTGCCTGGATTATCGGATGGGCTTTAATTATGGAATATTCTTTCGGAAACATTTATGTTGCCTTTTCCTGGAGCGATTATTTCACGAGCTTTATGGAAAGAATCGGGATTCACATTCCTGATTATTTAACCTGCTCCTATACCGAAGCCAAAAAAGCATTTCTTGGCGGTTCTGAAAACAAAGAACTTCTGAATGCCTGGAAGAGCGCACCGCTCATCGGGAATTTAAAATTTATTGTTGATGTACCTGCTTTGGTCATCAATGGTTTAATTACGTGGCTTTGTTATGTCGGCGTGAAGGAATCTAAAAATTTCAATAATATTTTTGTTCTTCTTAAGCTTTTTATCATCCTGCTCGTGATTGCGGTTGGCGTCGCTTATCTTAATACCGATAACTGGTTTCCGGCAAGTGCTGATACAGGAGCTCCTTCATTTATGCCAAACGGTTTTGCCGGCGTTATGAGTGCAGTTTCAGGCGTTTTCTTTGCTTACATCGGTTTTGATGCTTTAAGTGTTTTATCTGAAGAAACTAAAAATCCTCAGAAAAACCTGCCCCGCGGGATGATTATTTCGCTGGTACTTTGCACGGTAATTTATATTCTTCTGACTTTGGTACTCACCGGAATGGTAGATTACCGCAAATTTGACGGTATCGGAGATCCACTGGCCTTTATTTTTGCCGGTTCGAACGCAAATGTTCCGTGGATGGAGTTTGTAGTGTCTCTGGGAGCCATTATTGCGATTACCACTGTTTTACTCGTGTTCCAGATGGGGCAGCCGCGAATCTGGTATGCCATGAGCCGCGACGGACTGATGCCAAAGAAATTCATGACCATTCATCCGAAACATAAAACACCGTCTTACGCTACCATCGTTACAGGGCTAGTAGTCGGAGTTCCGATTCTTTTTACCGATAAATCGTTTATCCTGGATTTCACCAGTATCGGGACAATTTTCGCTTTCGTTCTGGTCTGCGGCGGAGTATTGCTGCTTCCGGCTAAAGAAAAACTGAAAGGAAGATTCCATCTGCCTTATATTAATGCGAGATTCATATTTCCGGTAACGTTCCTTGGAGGCCTGTTTTTCTTCTACTGGTGGCAGCCGGAATTCTTCCATAATCTAACCGATTGGCAGGATCCTGCAGAAGGTGAATTCCGTATTTCGATTATTGTTTTCATTCTTATCAACCTGGTTTTATGCGTTCTGGCGTTTGTAAGGAATTTATCGCTTATTCCGCTTGTCGGTTTAAGTTCGTGCCTCTATCTTCTTACGGGAATGACGCATAACAACTGGTTTTGGTTTTTACTATGGTTTGCCATTGGCATGATTATTTATTTCTCTTACGGGTTCAAGAACAGTAAACTGAACAACGACCTTAACGGAGATTTAAATTAAAAAACCCATGTCTGAAAGAATAAAAACATTTAAAAAATTTTATTCCTATTATTTAAGCCAACACCGTAAAAAATGGACCCGCATCTTTCACTTTGCCGGCACGCTGTTGGTTATTGCAGTAATTATTTATGTACTGCAGTCGGGTAAAGAGCGGTTTCTCTGGTATCTTCCGATCTTCGGGTGGGGATTTTCAGCTTTTAGCCATTATGTTTTTGAGAAGAATAAACCCACAAGCTTCAAATATCCTGTTTTTACTTTAATCAGTGATTTCAGGATGTTTTTTGAATTGTTAACGGGGAAAACAAAATTTAAAGCATAAAAAAACTCCCGATGATTTTTCGGGAGTTTTTTTCATATCAGGCGCTTTTGATCAATTCAAGGTTTTTAGCTTCAATTTCACCTTCATCAAGTTTTAAATCACCTTTACCTTTTTCTAAATCCAGCTTTATATTGGGATGATTTACTTCCATGAAAGTTTTAAATTCTTCAATATTTTTGAAAAGATTGAATGATTCTTTTTCTTCATCATAAATTACTCCTTTGGTCCTTCTTGCGGCGGCGGCAGCAATTAATCCGCCCCACATGGCCGCACTGTTACTGGTAAAGTAATCTCTTACGAAAAGATACCCTCCTTTGTTTTCTGCTTTAAGGTAATAAATTCCACCATCGTAACCCTGTCCTTTGTCTTCAGAATTAAATTTCTTGATCAGGTTTACTACATGTATGTAAACATCTTTACCATCGGATACCGCAAATGCTTTTTTGAATTTTTTGCCTTTGTCATCCAAATTATTAAAACGAAATGCAATCTGATCATCTGTAATTGCTGCAGAAAGATTGGGATTAGCGCTTGGTGTTTTGGTTCTGAAATCTTCATAAGTTTCATAAACTCCCGCAGGGTATTGTGCTGGATTGAAGTTTTGGGAAAATCCTAAAGCACATGTAGCCAAGGATAAAAGAGTAAGTATTTTTTTCATTTAAATTAATTTATATAAATATATACATTTCTGAGAATTTAAATTATTTTTGATAAAAATAGTTATGAAAAAATTTTTACCCATTTTTATTTTACTCGCAGCTGTAATAACAAGCTGTGAACCAGTGTATAAAGCTGCCAACTTTCAGGAAACAGCCAACACGCACCGTGTAATTGCAGTGCTGCCACCGAAGGTGATTATTGAAATAAAGTCTGCAAAAGAAGCAGAGGCAATACTAAAACAGCAAATTATTGAAAGTGAACGGTTTCAGAATGCACTTGTTTCCTACCTGAATCAGCATCACACCCAGAATAAAATTTTTATACAAACCCAAAATGCTGAAGAAACCAATAAGATTCTTGCAGATAATAATATCAACAGCTTAACGGGAAGAAGTTATAAGGAATTAGCTACAATACTTGGTGTAGATGCTGTGGTAAGTTCACGTGTTTCTCTTGCAAAACCACTTACAAACAGTGAGGCATTTTTTACAAGTCTTCTTACAGGATATTCTGCTCCGTCCAAGATAACCACCGTCGATTTATCGCTAACAGATAAAGCAACCGGCAAAATGTTCTGGAACTATAACTGGGAAGATGGAGGCACATTCATTTCTGCCGAAAAACTTACTAACTCACTCATGAAAGCTGCTGCGATACGATTTCCTTATAAAACAAAAGATTTAAAATAAATAAATCCCGAAAAATAATTTTCGGGATTTTAATTTTAATGTACATGCGAACTTGGCGGTGGCGGATAATCGCCTTTGCTGGTTTCTTCCATTTTCTGGGTGGCAGCCATGGAAACTACAAGGTCATTCAGCATAGAGCTTGCTGCGCTTGGTGAATTGGGCAACAGCACCAAATTGCTTCGGTTGTTGGCTCCAATCGAATGCAGCGTGTCGTAATGCTGGGTTACAACAATCAGTGCGGAGGCTTCCTGAGAGCTTATTCCAGCTTCGTTCAGCATTTTCACCGATTCTTCCAAACCTTTGGCAATTTCTCTTCTTTGGTCGGCAATACCCATCCCCTGAAGTTTTTTGGATTCAGCTTCAGCTTTCGCTACAGCAACGATTCTAATTTTCTGAGCTTCAGATTCGTATTCTGCAGCGGTTTTTTCACGCTCAGCTGCATTAATCCTGTTCATCGCGTGTTTCACCTGCTCATCGGGATCAATAT
>JAHRWY010000213.1:0-8117 GCA_019104935.1 Kaistella sp. | reverse complement strand
GCACCTGCAACAGAATTCAGCGGATATGCAGACGGAGTTTACGTTTCTAAAAATCCTTTGGAAGGCTACGAATACCAGCAACACAATCCGTTCTCGTATAAACCGGGCGGCTTTGCGAGAGGCGCAGGCCATGGTGCAACTTTTCAGGATAATTATGGAAATTACTGGCACGTTTCGACCATATTTATTTCCACTAAAAACAACTTCGAAAGACGCCTCGGCATCTGGCCTGCCGGCTTTGATAAAGACGATGTAATGTACAGCAACACTGCTTACGGCGACTACCCTACTTATATTCCGGAATTTGCGAATGGAAAGGATTTCACCAAAGGTTTATTCACCGGATGGATGCTGCTGAATTACCAGAAACCAGTCTCTGCCTCATCAACTTTAGGAGGTTATCAGCCTAATTTTGCGGTAGACGAAGACATTAAAACCTACTGGTCTGCAAAAACT
Organism: Kaistella sp.; assembly: GCA_019104935.1. Taxonomy (GTDB): domain Bacteria; phylum Bacteroidota; class Bacteroidia; order Flavobacteriales; family Weeksellaceae; genus Kaistella. Next base: position 7,661 of record JAHRWY010000213.1, on the reverse strand, counting down.
GGAAATTCCGGAGAGTGGTTCCAGACCGATTTGGGCGAAATTTCTACCATTAATGCAATTCAGATCAATTACGCAGACCAGGATGCAGAATTTATGGGCAAAACTTTAGGTAAAATGCATCAGTATAAAATTTACAGCTCCAATGATGGCAAAAACTGGAAGATTTTAGTAGACAAAAGCAAAAACAACACCGATGTTCCGCACGATTATATCGAACTGGAAAAACCTGCAATAGCAAGATTTTTAAAAATGGAAAATCTAAAAATGCCTACCGGCAAATTTGCGTTAAGCGGTTTCAGAGTTTTCGGAAAAGGTGGTGGCGAAAAACCCGGTAAAGTTGAAAATTTTGTTCCGCTACGCGCTGATCCGAAAAAATTTGGCGAACGAAGAAGCATCTGGATGAAGTGGAAACAAAACGAAAAAGCGGACGGATACATGATTTACTTTGGCAAAACTCCGGATAAATTATACGGAAGCATTATGGTGTACGGTAAAAACGAATATTTTTTCACTGGTGCCGACCGCACAGATGCTTATTATTTTCAGATCGAAGCATTTAATAACAATGGCATTTCCGAAAGGTCGGAAGTTTTTAAATCAGAATAATTAATCGCTAAATATCCCGTTCTTCCAATACATATTTCTACATTTGTTCTATGAAAAATTTTCTCCTCCCATTGATCCTGTTCTCCGTTTTCTGCTTCGCACAGCAAAATTCTTTAAAACAAACTACAGGAATTTTTCCACTGTATGTGGTTGATGGGATGATCGCGAATGAGGCACAGCTGAAAGCATTTACGTCAGCAGAAATCTCATCAGTAAGCGTTTACAAATCCGATAATTTACCTGATAAGCTTTCTCCTTTCAGCAATTTCAGCACCGAAGGAATTATCGATATTACGCTGAAAAACAATTCAACGCTTCCAACCGTTTTACTCTATCAGATGAACATGGAACATCGCCTGAAGGAATCTAATGCGGTTTACATCAACAGAATTTTAGTGAAGAGTAACCATATTAAAATACTGAAAAACGCAATTATAGAGACTGAAATCATTGATGACAACGGACAGCAATTTCTCAACATCTGGACTTTAACAAAAGAAGAACGCAGCGGAATTGTAAAAAGAACCGGTGGAATAAAAATTAATCCCAAGGACAGAAGTAACATTAAAAACGTAATCCTGAAATGAAGATTGCATACCTCGGTCCACAGGCAAGTTTTACCCAACTCGCCGCCTCACAGATTTTCCCCGAAAACGAGTTGATTGCGGAATCGAGTATTTTAGACTGTTTCAATGCTGTGAAAAACGGTGAGGTTGATAAAGCGGTGGTGCCGCTTGAAAATTCTATCGAAGGAACCGTATCCATGACACTGGACTATCTGTATGATTTCGAAAACATTTTCATCCAAACCGAAGCCATAATGCCGATTTCGCACCAGCTGATGATGCATCCCGCAAACGAAGATTTCTCTAAAATCATTTCGCATCCACAGGCTTTGGCTCAAACATTTCATTTCAGATTCAATCATTATAAAAATACGCTCACCCAGGACTACAGCTCTACCTCAGCTGCCGCAAAACTGGTTTCTGAAAATCCTCAGGAAAAATGGGCCGCAATTGCCAATTCCTACGCTGCGAAATTATATGGCTTGAAGGTCATCCACAAAAACATTCAGGATTTTGAGCAAAATCACACCAAATTCATCATAATTTCTAAAAAAAGAACATCTTTAAATCTCAGTTTTCCTAAAACTTCGGAAAAAACTTCGCTTCTGGTAACACTTCCGGAAGATCATGCCGGAGGCTTGCATCAGGTGTTATCGGTTTTTGCCTGGCGGAAAATGAACCTTTCCAAAATTGAAAGCCGCACGATGAAAAAAAACCTGGGCAATTATTTCTTCTTTATCAATGTAGCCAGCGAATGGCATCCCGTTTTATCAGAAAATGCTCTGGAAGAGCTCCGGTTATTTGGCGCAGACGTAAAATTCATCGGGCATTATAACGAGTATATCCTGGAGGATTAATTTTTTATTCCTTCATGAATTTGAAACTTTTAGCGTTGATTTTCAGAAAATAAACACCCACTTTTAAGCTGGAAACATCAATAGTTTTGGAAGGGCTGTATTGACCTTTTCTGATCAGTTTTCCATCAGTTGAAAAAATTTCAAAATCCGCAGTTTTCTTAATTCCTTTCATATTCAACCTATCACTCACAGGATTTGGGAAGAGCATTACCTCATTTTTCGAAACCGATTCCGTGGATAAAGCATAATCAAAAGCTACCGTTGAGTTTTTTTCGATGATTTGCTTTTCATAATTGAATTCAACATTTACCACCTGAAAATTCAATGGTTTTGAAAATAACTGTGCGTTTGATGTGTTTTCTAATACCAAAAAAGCGGTTTCACCATTACTTCCGGTAACTTTTACAGGCAAAGGCATTTCAAAAAAACTTACAGACGGGTCACTTTGCGTTTGCGAAACCAAAAAATTCATATCCAGATTTGCAGACTGATTCCATTTAATGGTGTACGTTGGATAACCCTCTCCGTAAATCCAGTCGTTAAAAAAACCAGTGAAATCTCTTCCTGTGGAAACCAAAATCTGATTTTTGAAATCTTCGGTTTTCGCATAACTATAAGCAAAAGCAGGATTTGCCGCATAATCTTTCAGAAGCTGATAAAATGCTTCATCACCTAAAATCCACTTCATCATCCGCAAAACATAGCCGCCTTTCACATAGGTAAGTCTTCCGCTGAAGAGCACCGGAATATTCGCCAAATCCCTGTCGTCAACATACACACTTCCGTTTGGCTGACTTGTGATAATATTCATTTGGTTCGCCAGATAATTCATAAATTCAGAGTGGGTCATCAGTTTTTTTTCATTGACCAAATGTTCCCCGAAAGTCGCAAAACCTTCATTAAGCCAGATGTCATTCCAGGCGCCACAGGTAATTTTATCGCCAAACCATTGGTGTGCAAGTTCGTGAGCGATGGTAGATTTCGCGAAAGAATTCATCGACGACATCGTTTGATGTTCCATTGCAGCGCCGTTTACCGCAAATTCCATGTGACCGTACTTTTCGGCGGCAAAAGGATAAGTTCCGAAATGATTTTCAAATAAAGTCATTGCGGTTTTAGTCCATTCGATATTATCCATCACTCCAGAATTAGCATTGGTCGACGGATAAAGATAATTCACAAAAGGAAAACTGCTATTTCCGATGACATCATTAATTTTATTGAAATTTGCGATCAAAAATGCAACCAGATAAGCCGCCATGGGATAATTGGTTCGCCAGAAGGTAAGTTTTTTGTTATCCGGAAGCAAAGTTTCAGACATCAGTTTACCGTTTGATGCAACGCTGTATTGGTTGGGTGTGGTAATTTTAATATCGAAACGGTCGATTTTGTCGTTCATGCTCTGTTTTGTCGGAAACCAGTTCTGCGCGCCGTAAGGTTCCGAGAGCGTTGATAAAACCGGGCTTCCGTCATGCGTTCCTATGTAAAAAGACGTTCTTCCGGAATTATCGGGCGCACCGGAATAGTGTATCGTAAGGGAATCCAGCGTATTTGATGGAAGTGAAGCCGGAAAATCAACCTTCAGTTCTTTGGTCGTTAACTGCTGAAAATTAAGATCTGTACCATGATATGTAACTTTTGAAACCGGCAAAACATTGGTAAAATCAAAATAAATTGAAGACATGTTTTGGTTCGTCAAAAAATGAGAGGTTACCGATCCGGAAATCTGAAAAACCTCCGGATCCAAAAACACCTCCATTCTTTGATATTTAAGATCATAATTTAAAGTATTGGGGTTAACATTAAAATCAATCATCCGCTGGTATCTGCCCATTTCCTTGCTCATCAAATCTTTGTTTTCCGAAATAAACTGCGCCGGAATCTGAATAGAGAAAAGAAGGAAAATCATTAAAAAATAAATCTTTTTCATCACATGAAATTTAATTTAAAGATAAAAAAAACACCTGACAATCAGCCAGATGTTAAATTATTTTTAAAATTTCAGAGCTTAATATTTATCTTTCCACTTTCTTTTAAGTTCTTCCCGTATTTTATTTTCGGTGGAATTATTTCCGGGTTCATAAAATTTGGTTCCGGAAATTTCTTCGGGGAGAAATTCCTGATCTACAAAGTTTCCTTCGTGCGAATGCGCATATCCGTAATCTTTACCGTAATCCAAATCCTTCATCAGTTTGGTTGGCGCATTTCTCAGATGGAGCGGAACTGGTAAATTTCCGGTTTGCTTTACCTTTGCAATTGCATCATTAATCGCAACGTAAGTGGAATTACTTTTCGGAGAAACCGCAAGATAAACTGCTGTTTCGCTAAGAATAATTCTTGCCTCAGGATTTCCGATGACATTGATGGCCTGAAAACAGTTGTTAGCCACCGTAAGCGCGTTCGGGTTGGCCAAACCGATGTCTTCAGCAGCCAGAATCAGCATTCGCCTTGCGATGAATTTAATATCTTCACCGCCAACCAGCATTCTGGCGAGCCAATATACAGCCCCATTGGGATCAGAACCGCGCATGGACTTGATGAAAGCCGAAATAATATCGTAATGCTGCTCGCCGTTTTTATCATAAAGCGCCATGGTTTCCTGCAGCACTTCAAGCACATCTTCGTTGGAAATTTCCTTTTTCTTTGAATTTTTAAAGTTATTCAGAACATTTTCTACGGAATTGATGAGTTTCCGTGCATCACCGCCAGAATACTGAATAAAGGCTTCTTTGTCTTTTATTTTGAATTCGGTGTTCTCTTTTTCGTTGTATTTTGTCAGAGAAAGTTCTGCCAGTTCTGCCAGTTTTTCATAACTCAAAGATTTTAAAACGTAAACCTGCGACCGCGAAAGCAAAGCCGAAACCACTTCGAAACTCGGGTTTTCGGTCGTAGCGCCAATGAGTACAATCCAGCCTTTTTCAACGGCATGAAGTAAAGAATCCTGCTGCGATTTATTGAACCGGTGAATCTCGTCAATAAATAAAATAGGCGATTTTCCGGAGAACAGATTTTGCTTTTTGGCATCCTCAATTACATCGCGAACATCTTTCACACCTGAAGAAACCGCAGAAAGTTTAAAGAATTTTCTGCCTGATTTTTCAGAAATAATTTCTGCCAGCGTAGTTTTTCCCGTGCCGGGCGAACCCCAGAAGATGAGTGAATTCAGCGTGTCATTTTCCAACATTTTTCGGATTGTTCCGTTCTTTCCGGTCAAATGTTCCTGCCCCAGGACTTCATCTAAAGTTTTGGGACGCATCTGCTCGGCAAGTGGAATATTCGGATTCAAAATAAAATTGGGGATTGGCTGTTCAGCAATTACACTGAAACAAGTTTAACAGAAAGTTTCAACAAAATTAAACTATTTCGCTATTTTTGCAATGCAATGTTCAACAAAATCATCACATTTCCACTGGTTGTCCTGATAAAATTTTATCAGTGGTTTATCTCTCCCATCCTCCCGAAAAACTGCCGCTACGAACCTACCTGTTCTCATTATATGGTAGAAGCGCTGCAGGTACACGGCCCCATTAAAGGTTTTTGGCTGGGAGCCAAAAGAATTGCACGCTGCCATCCCTGGGGAGGTGAAGGTTACGATCCGGTTCCGCCGAAATGCGGCCATCAACATTAAATTTAAAATAATAAAATAAACTATGCTTACATTTTTATATACCACCTGGGATCCGTCTACCGGAATACATTTAGGCCCAATAACGCTTCACTATTACAGTTTAATGTTTATCATGGCTTTCGGACTGGGATATGCGATTATGTCGAAAATTTTTAAAATCGACAATGTAAACCAAAAATATCTGGAGCCGCTTTTCACATGGACTTTGGTAGGAACCATTCTCGGTGCAAGATTAGGCCACGTTATTTTTTACCAGCCCGAACTTTTCAAAGAGGATTTCTGGTCGGTATTTCTTCCGATCCGGACTAAACCTCAACTTGAATTTACCGGCTTTTCTGGCCTGGCAAGTCATGGAGCAACAATTGCACTGATTTTTACAACGCTTTACTATTCTTACAAAATCATTAAGAAAAATCCGTTTTGGGTGTACGACAGAATCGGAATCGTAGTAGCGCTCGGTGGTGCTTTCGTGAGAATCGGAAATTTCTTCAACTCAGAAATTATTGGCAAACCGGCTCCGGAAAACTCACCTTTTGCAGTGCTTTTCCCACAACAAAGTACAGAATATGGCGCAATCGTTCCGCGTTACCCGACTCAACTTTTCGAAGCTGCAGGCTACTTTTTACTGTTTATCCTTTTATGGGTTCTTTACCGTTACACAAATAAAAAATACCAGCAAGGCTGGCTGTTCGGCTTGTTCTTTATCATCCTTTGGGCGGTAAGATTCTTTGTTGAATTTTTAAAAGAACCACAGGGAGACGAATTTATTCAGTTTGCAGGATTAAATACGGGACAAATCCTTTCGATACCATTCATGCTGGCTGGTTTCGTGATTATGTGGTATTCGAAAAACAATAAAATTACCGAAGAAGAAAACGGAAAACCCGAATAATTCTTTAAAATAAACCCGAACCCTTCAAATCTTTTGGAGGGTTTTTTATTCTAAACTGTTCAAATACTTATATATGTTACCAAGTTCCGCGATCAGATCGGAAGGCAGCATCGCTTCTTTTGAATGTTTTTCCGCAGCAAAATCACCGGCTTTGCCATGAAGCCAGACTCCAAAAAGCGCTGCTTCTTTCACCGAATAATTTTGCGCGAGCAGCGAGGTTAAAATTCCGAGCAGAACATCGCCACTGCCTCCTTTGGCCATTCCGGAATTGCCGGTAATATTATAAAAAACACCGCCTTCTGGCGTTACGATTTGGGTGTGATGATCTTTTAAAACGATATAAATCTCCAGTTCTTTTGCTTTATCTTTTGCCAGATTTAATCTTTCAAACGAATTCTCAGTTGTTCCGAACAGACGTTCAAACTCCTTGGGATGTGGCGTTATAATCGATTTTTTAGGAATTAAATTTACATGATCGGTGTTTTCCGCAATCATGTTGAGTGCATCCGCATCCAGCACTAAACTTTTGTCGCAGGCTTTTAAAAAAGCTAAGAAAGCACCATAGGTTTCACGTTCAGTTCCCAAACCCGGACCGATTCCTAAAATAACATCTTCATCAACATCAAAACTGGTGATGAAATCCTGCCCACATTTCAGAAACATCGCTTCCGGACAGGTAGTCTGCAGAATTTCGTATCCACACTGCGGTGCAAGACTGAAAGTGAGTCCCGAACCGGTTTTCAACGCGGCCTGAGTCGCCAAAACTGCAGCACCCATTTTGCCTGAACTTCCGGCGGCAATTACCGTTTTTCCGAAGTTTCCTTTGTGAGAAAATTCTTGACGCGGGCGATAAATTCCGCGTACCAAACCTTCATCAATCACAAAACTGTCTGAAATTTCATTCTCAATAAATTCGGAATTTAAGCCGATATCAAGGATATTAATTTTACCACAGAACTGACCGGTTTCAGCATGTAAAAATGCTTTTTTCCAGAACTGAAAACTCAATGTTTCATCGGCCTTAAACACGACACTGTTTTTATCCGAAATCTCATCAGCAAACAAACCAGAAGGAATGTCGATAGAAATTTTCGGAAATTTAAGTTCATTCA
>JAHRWY010000206.1:0-2679 GCA_019104935.1 Kaistella sp. | reverse complement strand
CCCTGGAGTTTCCCACGCTTCCAGCTGCTGCTTAAAATACCGTAATGGCGGATCCTTACAAATCTTTTCGGCAGGATATGCAGACTGAAGCGCCTGATAAACTCCACATTCGATAAAGTCATTTCTTTTTTCTCGCCGCCTTTGCGGTAATCTTTGTAGACAAAACGAACTTCTTTATCTGTGACTTCCTTAATCCGGTGATTGCTGATGGCCACTTTGTGCGTGTATCTGCCTAAATATTCGATGACTTGCTTGGGACCACCAAAAGGTCTTTTCGCATACACAACCCAGTTTTTGGAGAAAAGCCTTTCAGTCAAGTTTTGGTCACTCATACCATTAGCTCTCAATAAAGCCACAAACTTCGCACGGAACACTTTGCTCATCGCTTTTACAGAGAAGAGATATTTATCCGTTCGTACTTTCCTTCTCCATTTTCCCTGCTGGTTGATTCCGCCACCCGGTACAATGCAGTGCAGGTGCGGATGCAAGCTCAGGTTCTGCCCCCAGGTGTGCAAAACCGCAATCATTCCCAACTGGATTCCTTCGGTTTTCCCGAACTGGTTTAAAGTTGCCCAAGCCGCTTCAAACAGGGTTTTGTAAATGAGGGTGGGATTTGCAATGGCCAAACCGTTCAGTTCTTCAGGAAGCGTAAAAACCAGATGATAATAACTGCACGGGAGTAAATCCTGTTCGCGCTTCTGGATCCACTCTTCCTTTTTGTGTCCCTGACACTGCGGGCAGTGCCTGTTCCGGCAGGAATTGTAACTGATGGAAAGATTTCCGCAGCCGTCACACGCATCGATATGACCACCCAGAGCGGAAGTCCGGCAACAGGACAAAGCCCGAAGTGTCTTTTCCTGATAAACGCTGAAGTTTTTGGCCGGTAAATCGATTTTGCGGAGAACTTCAGCAACAGTTCCGCCCTTAGTTCGGGTTTCCATTTTTGCGGCATAAAGCAAACACGGTATCCAAAGGACTGTGCGGTTTCTGATCCGACAGCTGACAGACATGCAAATATTCCATGGTCGATTCAATTCTTTCATGGCCCAGAAGTTTTTGAACCATAATGATGGAAACTCCATCTTCCAATAAATGCGTGGCAAAGCTGTGTCGCAAAGTGTGGGTATGAACCTCTTTGGTAATGCCGGCTTTTTTAGCAATAGTTTTAATCACCCACTGAACTCCTCTTTGACTGTAGCGGGAGTCAAAATCAGGTTTCTGTAAAGCGTTTTGATGTGTTTTTAAATCAATCTCCTCAATATTCCTGTTATGGTTCCCATTGAATAAATATTGATCCGGATTTTCAATACTGATGAAGGTTTTCAGTCCCCGGATTAAATGCTCTGAAAGCGGAACATAACGGTCTTTCCGGCCTTTACCCTGCACAATGTGAAGCATCTTCCGGTCAAAATCCAGATGCCGAAGCTCGATATTCCGCACTTCCATACACCGGAGTCCACACCCGTAGATCAGTCCGATGAGCAGTTTATGCTTCAGGAGTTCGGCGGTTTGAAGCATGCACCAGATCTCTTCCCGGCTGAGAATTACAGGAAGTTTCTTGACTTTTGGAATGGTGGGAAGATGGAGGTAGCTGTAAGGTAGGCCTTCGGTTTTCAGCAGGAAACGCAGCCCGTAAACAGTATGTTTAAAGTACGACTGAGAAGGGGTTTTTGATCGCTTTTGAAGTTCAAAGAGATAATCTTTGATGTCTTCCGGGTCTAATTCGGTAGGGATTTTACCGAAATGAAGCGCTAAGGCGGCAACATGCCTGGAATAATTATCAAAGGTTCGCTTGCTTCTGCCCAGAATGGAAATATTTCTTTCAAAGCGTTGCAGGAGTTCGGCAAAACCGTTAACTTCGCTAGAGGCACGATTGAGAAACTTGTTAGTCCTTAACTCCTCCGGAGATTTTTTTTTGTAGCCATTTTATATGTTTTTTAGGGTTTAATAAAAACAAAATTACTAAAACGGTGAATGGGAAAGCTACCGGAGGTTTAGTTCAACAGCACCTATACGCAAGCAGGGGTTTCGTGCTTCGTAGGACTGGAAAGTAGTAAATTGAAAGTTCAACTCTTCGTAGGAAGTTCAGTGGTTAAAATCCCTGCCTACGTATAGCTGCAAACCGTTACCACCAATGCTAAAAAAGACGACAATGATAAAACAAACACTAATTTTAATTTTCAGTTTGATTTTGATTTTTAATCAAGCGACCGGACAGACATTGAAGCAACAATTCAATGAATTGGTTTCTAAAAAAGATACAGTTGGACAAAAGGAACTTTTAGAAAAATGGGAAAAGACAAATAATAACGACCCTGAACTTTTTGTTGCCTACTTCAACTATTATGTAATCAAAAGCAAAAATGAAATAATAACATTTGGACAAAATCCAAAAGGGAAAGACGTTTTGCAGATTATGAACCAAGACACTACTAAAAAAGAGCCTGTTGGTTTTATATATGGCGACACTTATTATAACCCCGACCTTTTAAGCAAAGGCTTTGAATGGATAAACAAGGGAATTGAAAACCACCCGAACAGACTTGATATGCGGTTTGGGAAAATTTATATGTTCGGACAAATTGAAGATTACGAGAACTTCACAAAGGAAATAATCAATACAATTGACTACTCGGCAACAAATAAAAACAAATGGACTTGGGCAGACAGCAAACCACT
>JAHRWY010000187.1:0-5854 GCA_019104935.1 Kaistella sp. | reverse complement strand
AAGCGTCAGCTGAAATCTTTCGCAAGGATGAAAAAACGCCTTCTTCGCGCTGAAAAAATAAAACAGAATGAAAAACTCGAACGTTTGGAGCAACTTTTTCTGCAAATTCACCCCGGAAAGAACTGGCAGGAACGTGTTATCAACTTTTCGGTATTTTACGCTGACCTGGGCCACGAATGGCTTCAAAATTGTTACCAGGAAATAGACGTTTATAGATCGGAATTAATTATTCTCAGCATTTAATTTTAAAGCAGTATTTTTGCACATATTTATCATAACCGATGATCAGAAAAATTTTCTTACTCTCAAGTTTAATCACATTTTCTGGGTTGTATTCCCAAAAAATGCATACCGTTGTTAAAGGCGACAATCCCTACAACATTTCGAAGAAATACGGCATCAGCGTTGATGAATTATACAAGCTGAATCCGAAGGTGAAAGACGGTAAAATTACCCTCGGTGAAGTTTTGGTAGTAAATAAATCAGGTGCTACAAAGGCTGTTGCCACTGAACAAACCAGCTCCGAATTAGGTAAAATTATTCTTCAGCCAAAGCAAACGGTGTATGGAATTACAAAACAATATCAGATTTCTGAAGCTGAGTTGCGCAAACTGAATCCAAATTTGGATTCGCACATGAAAATTGGTGACGAAGTGGTGTTGCCTTTAGATAAGATTAATAAATTTGGCGGTAGCCAGCCTGTAGCTTCAAATGTTCCAGCGGCAAAACCTCAAACGGTAGCGGTTGAAGTAAAAGCAGAAGAAATTAAGGCTGATGAAGATTCTTACCAGATTCAGGAAAAAGACAATTACTATAAACTTACAAGGAAATTCAAACTTACCCAGAAAGAACTTTTCGCGCTTAATCCCGGCCTTGAAGCAAGAGGTTTGCAGCCCGGAGAAATAATTAAAGTAAAAGGGGAATTTTCAAATACAGCTGCGGTAGAAGAGCCAAAAGGTACACCAGTTTCTGAGGTTTCTACCAACACTTATGAAACCACTTCGGTGAGCGATGATTATGTAACGTACACCGTACAGGCGGGAGATACGGTTTTCGGAATTCTGAATAAATTCGGTGTGAGTTTAGATGAATTATTGAATCTCAACCCAAATCTTTCTCAAGGTTTGAAGACAGGAATGGTCCTGAAAATCAAAAAACTGGATGCCGGCTATGTAAAAAAATCCGGTGATGCACTGAATGTCGTTTTGATGTTGCCTTTCGGTTTTGATACTGATGATGCAAGAGCCAGGACGCTTTCTCTCGACTTCCTTGCAGGGGCGAAATTAGCCATTGAAAGAAATGCTGCAAAAGGCCAGAAGCTTGATGTAAAAGTAATCGACGCAGGTAATGAAGCAAGTTTCAAGAATTCTTTAACCCAGATTAATGCAGGAAATACCGATTTAATTATCGGGCCGTTCTTCAAATCGAGTGTACTCCAGGTTCTGGATTATGTGAAATCGAATAAAATTCCGGTTGTCGCGCCATTCGCCAATACTGATGATCTTTTGAAATATGATAATCTCATCCTTATCGAAACCAACGAAATGGTTTATGCAGACAGAATCGTGAAGGAAGTAAAAGATGCATATTCTGACCAGAAAATTTACATTGTTGCTGATGATGACAGATCAAAAGCCAATTATCTGAAAACAAATCTGGAAAAAACGATTAGAAATGCCTCAGTTAATATCGTGAATTCTCCGGCTGATATTCAGTTGGATAAAAATATGATGACCGGCCAGTCGGCTCCTGTTATTGCAGTGTTAGCCAATGACAAAGATTCTGTAGGTGATGCTTTTGCGAACCAAATGATTACACTTTCCAAAGAGGTAGCAAACGTAAAAGCGTTCAGTATGTATTATTCGCCGGTATTCGAGAAAAAAGTTGACGAACTCAGCGCAGCCAATCTTGTATATCTGATGGACAGAAAAATTGATACTGAAGGAGATTTCGAGAAAGAAATTTTGGCTGCCTACAAACAGAAATATTGCAAAACGCCTTCTAAATATGCGGTAATCGGTTTCGATGTTGTGAATGACATGCTGAGCCGCGAAAATAAAAAAGGTGAAATTTTCAAACAGATGAACAAAGTGCAGACCCAGTTGGCAACTAAGTTCGAGTTTGAAAAAACCAAAAACGGCGCTTATGTGAACAAAGGTTACAGAGTGGTGCGTTTGTTACCGAATTAAGACACAAAGTATCTTCTCCGGGAGATAAATCCGAAAGGACAATGATAAATAAATATGTAGTTGATTATTCTGAAAAATCAACGGAGTCAATTTTTTCTAAATAATTTATATGAAAGCACTTGTATTTCCTGGGCAGGGTTCACAGTTTGTGGGTATGGGAAAAGAATTGTACGATTCGCGGAAAGACATTAAAGATCTGATGGAGTCTGCCAACGATATTTTAGGTTTCGATATTCTTTCGATCATGTTCAAAGGGACGGAGGAAGACCTTAAAAAAACCGAAGTAACCCAACCTTCTATTTTTATCCACTCGGTAGCAGCACTCAAAACCATCAACGGTATCGGTTCTGAGATGGTTGCAGGCCATTCTCTGGGCGAATTTTCCGCTTTGGTTGCCAACGGTGTCTTGTCTTTTGACGATGGATTAAAACTTGTTGCGGCGCGTGCCAATGCCATGCAGGAAGCCTGTGATGCTAATCCCAGCTCTATGGCTGCCATTCTTGGTTTAGCCGACGAAAAAGTGGAAGAAATTTGTGCTTCAATCGACGGAATTGTGGTTCCTGCAAATTATAACTGTCCGGGCCAGCTCGTGATTTCGGGTGAAACTGCAGCAGTAGAACTTGCCTGCGAAAAAATGAAAGAAGCGGGTGCAAAACGCGCCTTGATGTTAGCTGTAAACGGAGCTTTTCATTCACCATTAATGCAGCCTGCACAGGAAAAATTAGCTGCAGCGATTGAAAAAACGAAGTTCAGAACACCTATGATTCCTGTCTATCAGAATATTGTAACAAAAGCAGTTACCGATCAGGAAGAAATCAAACAGAACCTGATTAAGCAACTTACAGGTCCCGTAAAATGGACACAATCTGTACAGAATATGATTAAAGACGGTGCGGATACTTTTATTGAAGTGGGTCCAGGAAAAACATTGCAGGGACTGATCAAGAAAATCAACAGCGAAGTTACCGTTTCATCAGCAGTGTAATAAATGACGGGTAACCTATTTTCACCGGGAAAATTATTGCTCACTTCAGAATATGCCGTCCTGGATGGCGCTTTGGCTCTTGCCGTACCTACAAAATGGGGGCAGGAGTTTTTTTTTGAAGAAAAGGCAGACGGTAATTCTATGGTTTTTTGGGAAGCTTACCACCGGAATATATTGTGGCTGAAAGCGGAAATCAACTATAAAACCTGGGAAATTGCAGCGACTAACCTTCCGCAGGCTGCAGAATTTGTCCTGAAAGTTTTGCAGAATGTGCAGAAGCTCTCGGATACTAAATTCAGATCAGATTCATCCTATCATTTAAAAACCAACCTGCAGTTTCCCGCCACTTACGGTTTGGGAAGCAGTTCGACACTGATGAATAATCTCGCAGATTGGGCTGGCATTGATGCTTTCGAACTGAATGAATTGAGTTTGGGCGGCAGCGGTTATGATATTGCTGTGGCTAAAGCAAAATCTGCCATTCTTTATCAGAAAACTGATAGGGAAAGACTCATTAAAGCTGTAAATTTCAATCCTGTTTTTAAGAATGAACTTATTTTCATTCATCTCAATCAGAAACAGGACAGCCGCGAAGGCATTGAGATGTACCGTGCTAAACCCAAATCACCTGAACTGATTGAAGCGTTCTCGTGGCTTACTGAAGAAGTAATGGAATGTGAAAATTTAGAATATTTTTCGCAGTTAATGGAAGTTCACGAACGAAAACTTTCAGCCTTTCTTGGAGTTAAAACCATTAAAGAAAAATATTTCGAAAACTGTCCTGCTTTCGTCAAAAGTTTGGGAGCCTGGGGCGGAGATTTTGTGATGAGTGCTAAATTTCCCGGTTTCAAGGACTATTTTTCGGGAAAAGGTTTTGAGGCTGTGTTTTCGTGGGATGAAATAATTGGCTGATATTCAGCGTTGTATCAAATTTAAATTTTCTTGTGAATTCTGACGAATATCAGTATTTTTAAAACACCATTACTTATGATTAATAAGTAAATTTGTTTTTTCAATAAAAATCTGAAATATTAAGTCATTATGAAGAACATCAAGATTATTCAGCAACTGCATGATTTAGGAATCACCGGTTATGAAGAAGTAGTGTACAACCCAAGTTACGAAGAGCTTTATAAAGCTGAAATGTCGAGCAGAAACAAGGGTTTTGAAAAAGGTGCAATTACCGAATCGGGCGCAGTAGCCGTAAAAACCGGAATTTTCACTGGACGTTCGCCAAAAGACAGGTTTATTGTAAAAGATGCAGAAACCGAAAATACCATTCACTGGGACGGTAAAGTAAATTTACCTACCACTCCGGAAATCTTCGAAAGCTGCAAGCAACTTGTGCTGAAACAGCTTTCTTCTTCCAAGAAAATATATGTTGTTGATGCTTTTTGTGGCACCAACCCAGACACAAGACTTAAGGTTAGATTTATTATGGAAGTGGCCTGGCAGGCGCATTTCGTAACCAACATGTTCATCCGTCCTTCCAATTATGAACTTGAAAATTTCGGGGAGCCAAATTTTATCGTAATGAACGGTTCTAAAACCGTAAATCCTGAATGGAAAGAGCAGGGACTTAATTCTGAAAATTTCGTGATGTTCAACCTTACCGAAAAAATTCAGATCATCGGTGGAACCTGGTATGGCGGCGAAATGAAAAAAGGAATGTTTGCCATGATGAATTATTATCTTCCATTAAAAGGCATGGCATCAATGCACTGTTCTGCAAACGTAGGTGAAGAAGGGGATGTAGCGTTGTTCTTCGGTCTTTCAGGAACAGGTAAAACTACACTTTCTGCAGACCCAAAAAGATATTTGATCGGTGATGATGAACATGGATGGGATGATAACGGTGTATTCAACTTTGAAGGTGGATGTTATGCAAAAGTAATCGACCTGACTGAAGAAAAGGAGCCGGATATTTTTAAAGCCATCAGAAGAGATTCATTGCTTGAAAATGTTGTCGTGAACGAATATGGTGAAGCAGATTATACCGATAATTCAATCACCGAAAACACCAGAGTTTCTTATCCAATTTACCATATCAGCAAAATTGTATTGCCATCGAAAGCAGGACACGCGAAAAAGATCGTTTATCTTTCTGCTGATGCCTTCGGAGTTTTGCCACCGGTTTCCATCCTGAACGAAGATCAGGCACAATACCACTTCCTTTGCGGTTACACCTCTAAACTCGCTGGCACCGAAAGAGGAATTACAGAACCGGAACCATCGTTCTCACCGGCGTTTGGTGAAGCATTCTTAACGCTGCACCCGACCATGTATTCTAAAACATTAATCGGAAAAATGAAAGAGCACGGTGCAAAGGCTTATCTGGTAAATACGGGCTGGAACGGTACCGGAAAGAGAATCTCTCTTAAAGATACCCGGGCGATTATCGACGCGATTATCGACGGATCCATTGAAAAAGCGGATAAAACCGTTATTCCGATCATGAATCTTGAGATTCCGACTGCTCTTCCAAATGTAACCGACGGTATTCTTGATCCAAGAGCCACTTATGCCCACGTTTCCGATTGGGAGGCAAAAGCCAGAGATTTAGGTGCGCGCTATATCAAAAACTTCGAGCAGTACTGCGATACCAAAGAAGGCCAGCGACTGGTTGCTGCCGGACCACAGCTTTAAATGTTATTAATTGTTTTGTATAGAAATTCCCCCG
>JAHRWY010000179.1:0-10585 GCA_019104935.1 Kaistella sp. | reverse complement strand
CGTTTTTATGTAATCTTCTTTTCCCTGATAGGTGATTTTAGCGTTTCCTAAAAGCTGCGAAAAACTGAAAATATCGAAATTTCCGCGGCAAAGAATGGTGATATCCGAAAGTTTGAAGCCTTTATCAATGCAACGTTGTATGTCTTCCCGCATTTTTTCGGCAACTTCTTCGTAGAAAACTTTCTTCGTAGTGTTTTCAATTAAATTGATCCGCACTTTACCTTCCAGTTTAGATTTTGCAGTTTGTTGGGATCCGCTACCAAAGATCTCACGATGCTCGGCCTGGGTGTTGCCGGAAAGGAAAAGATACAGTTGGTTATTGAAGTCAACAATGTTTTTGGCACTTCGCCAGTTGTTTTCCAGATTTTCTAATTCAGCATGAACAAGCGATTTTTCTTTTTTGTTGATGATATCGAGCATGAGTTGCGAATCTCC
This sequence comes from Kaistella sp., assembly GCA_019104935.1. Taxonomy (GTDB): domain Bacteria; phylum Bacteroidota; class Bacteroidia; order Flavobacteriales; family Weeksellaceae; genus Kaistella. The sequence goes on along the minus strand of JAHRWY010000179.1, from coordinate 10,150 downwards.
GCCCCGGAAACGGTAAATGCTCTGTTTGGGGTCGCCAACCAAAGTAAAACTCATGTCCTGCGAAGAGGTCGCGTGATCGCGCAGCGGAATAAAATTTTGCCACTGCAGAAATGAGGTGTCCTGAAATTCATCAAAGAAATAATGGCTGAATTTGGTTCCTACTTTTTCATAAATGAATGATGAAGGCTCTTCCCGGAGATTTTCATAGATCAGAATGTTGAATTTTGAGAGAAGTATAATATCATTTTCTTCTTCTATCTGTGCAAGTTTATCCTGAATATCTTTGTTGACTTTCAGCGGTAATATTGCCTGCAGTATTTTCTCTTTTTTCTTTGTGAGAATATAGTTTTGAAAGAGTTTTTGTCGCTGACTGATTAAATAATCAATAATCTCTAAAATATCGCTTTGTCTGCTTTTGGCCGAAACCGAAGCGCCGGCCTGAAATTTATTCAACGCGCCTTCCTCATTTGCAGGTATAGGGAAATCGGGACGTTCTTTATGATAATACTTTCGGGCTTCCTTGAAAAATTTTGCGATACTGTTGCTGTTTCCTCCTGCAAAATCTGCAACTTCAAGATTTTTTTCCTTTAAAAGCTGGTTGACTTCTTTAATAATATTGATAGAATCCGTTCTTAGGTTTTTGAGGTCTTCCCGGAGGTTTTTCTTAGATTTTTCGTAGGAAAGCCAGTCGAAATCTTTGTTTTGATCCAGCCGGAAATAATGTTTATCCTGCACATATTCTTTAGCGGAAGCATAGAGTGTTTTATTCAGGTTCACCCTTTCATCATTGTCGAGACTATAGTTTACGTAATCCATAAAGGCTTCAGAAACCTCATTTTCTGCACCAATATCTTCAAGCATCTTCTCAACGGCTTCTATCAGGAAAGGTTCAGAATTGATTTCGAGGTTAAAGTTTTGTGCCAATCCAAGTTCGTAAGAAAAACTTCTTACCAGCCGGGAATTAAATTTATCAATAGTGCCGATATTCAGTGTAGAGTAGTGATGCAGAACATAATCCAGAATTTTTTTGGAACGAAAATGAATATCTTCCAGTGTAAGATGATAGCCGTCGTTTTTCAGTTTCTCCCGGATATTGATCAAGTCCTGATTGGTTTCATAGCCCCGCATCGAAGATTTTTTCAACCAGTCAATAATCCGGTGTTTCATTTCATTGGCAGCTTTATTGGTGAAGGTCAGTGCCAGAATATTGCCTATTTTATCGGGCTGGGAAGGATGTTTCAGACAGATCGCCAGCAGATTCTGAACCAATGCATAGGTTTTGCCCGAGCCCGCGGAAGCATTGATGACTCTGTAATTTTTTTGCTGCATAAGAAATAAATATCTTTAAAAGTAATAAAAATTTTGTCATTCCAAAATAAAATCTTACTTTTGCAATCCAAAATGAGATGTAAATTATGTTAATTATCCCAGTAAAAGATGGTGAAGCCATCGACAGAGCGTTAAAAAAATACAAAAGAAAATTTGATAAAACCGGAGTTGTAAGAGCTTTAAGAAGCAGACAGCAGTTCCTAAAACCGTCGGTAACTTCAAGACAGGCAAAGCTGAAAGCTGCTTATAAGCAGAAAAATGCAAGCCGCGAAGAGCAGGCGTAAACAATTTTTCTTTAAGAAATACCTGAATCACTTTTCAAATAGTTATATTTGGAAAGTGATTTTTTGTTTTATACCATAATGTTAGAAAGATTTCTGGAATATATTGCTGTCGAAAAACGGTATTCGCCCAACACGCTAATAAGTTACAGGAAAGATCTGCAAGATTTTTCACTTTTTCTTTTGGAGACTGAAGCTCATCGGGACCTGGTGAAGGTTGATAAAAAAATCATCCGGAATTTTATGGTTCATATGGGCGAAAAAAAAATCGCGAAACGGTCTATCAACCGCAAGCTTTCTTCGTTGCGGAGTTTTTATTTGTTCTTGCTTAAAGTCGGAGACATCAAAAGTTCTCCGCTGGAAAACATTCAGTCCCTGAAATTTTATGCTGAAAAACAAATTCCTTTTTCTGAAGAGGAAATGGCTCATCAGCAGCTGGAAATAAATAAACCACTCAAAAAAAGTCTGCTGAAAGAACTTATTATCGAAACGCTTTACCAAACTGGTATCCGCCGTGCAGAACTCGTAAATCTTCTTCTGGAAAATGTTGATTTCAGTAAAGGTGAAATAAAAGTAATAGGGAAAGGAAACAAGGCAAGGATAATTCCTATATCTAAAAAGCTTTCGTCGGTAATGGCAGAATATTTGCTCATTAGAAAGCCGCTGGAAGCGGATAAAGAATACTTCTTCATCAACGCAAAAGGTAAAAAACTGAATGATAAATTTGTTTATTCTGCAGTTAATACTTATCTTAGTCTTGTAACTTCGAAGAAGAAAAAAAGCCCTCATATTTTAAGACATAGTTTTGCAACTCATGTTCTGGAATATGGGGCTGAAATTTCTAAAGTGAAGATGATTATGGGGCACTCATCATTAGCTTCCACACAGGTTTACACCAGTGCCAATATAGAACAGTTAAAAAAAGTGTTTAACAGTGCTCATCCTAGAGCCAAAAAAAATGTAGATTTATGAAAATTTCAGTACAGTCAATGGGATTGACTCCACACGCACCTCTCGAGGAACATATCGAAAAGAAATTAAACAAACTGGAAAACTATTATGATAAGATTGTAGAATGTAAAGTTTACCTAAAAGTTGAGAACAAATCCGACAAGGAAAATAAAACGGCAGAGATTATTCTGGCGGTTCCAGGTGACGATATCGTTGTAAAAAAGACGACGGCAAGTTTCGAAGAAAGTTTGGACCAATGTGCTGAAGTGGCTAAGAAGCTGCTAATCAAGAAAAAAGAATTAGCCTAAAAAAATATTTAAAAATTTTTGTAAAATAATTTGTAGATTTCAAAAAAACTCACTTATATTTGCACTCGCAAAAAGAGATAAGCGTTCTTTTGAAATCTATTTGCCTCCATAGCTCAGTTGGCTAGAGCAGCTGATTTGTAATCAGCAGGTCGTGGGTTCGAGTCCCTCTGGAGGCTCATTATTTTTGTAAAATTGGGGAGATTCCAGAGTGGCCAAATGGATCAGACTGTAACTCTGCTGTCTTACGACTTCGCAGGTTCGAATCCTGCTCTCCCCACATTTTATAAAAAAACGTTTTGCTGGTTTAAAAATTTGTTTTAAATTTGCAAACCGTTTACCAACAATTTTGGAAACAAAATGCGGAAGTAGCTCAGTTGGTAGAGCGTCAGCCTTCCAAGCTGAATGTCGCGAGTTCGACCCTCGTCTTCCGCTCAAAGAAATCACAACCAACAACGGCTTGTGATTTTTTTTTAAAATTTTGCCGACTTAGCTCAGGGGTAGAGCGCTTCCTTGGTAAGGAAGAGGTCGTGAGTTCAAATCTCATAGTTGGCTCTGTTGAAATCTCCTTTTTAGCAAGGAGATTTTTTTTATTTTAAAGCAGTGCTTGTTGATTTGTGTTGATGCTGATCCAAACGTTATATTTGAAAAAAGAGTGCAGCGCGTTAATATTCTGTAAATTAATTACCCACTCTTTTATAAATAAATAATTTTTCCTAAATTTGCAGTCCAATATTTTAATTGGAAAATGGCGCCGTAAGCTGCGAAATTTGTAAGTTGAGGATTTTTGTTAAAAAAAGATTTTCAATATACAAAATTTCACTATATTTGCGCACCGAAAATTTAAATAATAATTAAATAAATAATTAAATCATGGCAAAGGAAACGTTTAATCGTAACAAACCACACTTGAACATTGGTACCATCGGTCACGTAGACCATGGTAAAACTACTCTTACTGCAGCAATCAGTAAAGTATTATCTGATAAAGGATACGGTACTGCAAGAGATTTCTCTTCTATCGACTCTGCACCAGAAGAAAAAGAAAGAGGTATTACTATCAACACTTCACACATTGAGTACGAAACTGCTAACAGACACTACGCTCACGTAGACTGCCCAGGTCACGCCGACTATGTTAAGAACATGGTAACTGGTGCTGCACAGATGGACGGAGCTATCCTTGTAGTAGCTGCAACTGACGGACCAATGCCTCAAACAAGAGAGCACATCCTTCTTTGTCGTCAGGTAAACGTACCTAACGTATTGGTATTCATGAATAAAGTGGATATGGTTGATGATCCAGAATTGTTAGAATTAGTAGAATTAGAAGTAAGAGACCTTCTTTCTTCTTACGATTACGATGGTGATAACACTCCAGTAATTCAAGGTTCAGCTCTTGGAGCTCTTAACGGAGAACCAAAATGGGTTGCTACGGTAGAAGCACTTATGGATGCTGTTGATACTTGGATCGAACTTCCGGTAAGAGACCAGGATAAGCCATTCCTTATGCCAATCGAAGACGTATTCTCTATTACAGGTCGAGGTACTGTAGCAACTGGTAGAATCGAGGCTGGTGTTATCAACACTGGTGATCCAGTTGATATCGTAGGTATGGGTGATGAAAAACTTACTTCTACTATCACAGGAGTTGAGATGTTCCGTAAAATCCTTGACAGAGGTGAAGCTGGTGATAACGTAGGTCTATTGTTGAGAGGTATTGAAAAAACCGACATCAAGAGAGGTATGGTAATCGCGAAGAAAGATTCTGTTAAACCACACAAAAAATTCAAAGCAGAGGTTTATATCCTTTCTAAAGAAGAAGGTGGTCGTCACACTCCATTCCACAACAAATACCGTCCTCAGTTCTATGTAAGAACTACAGACGTTACAGGTGAGATCTTCTTACCAGAAGGTGTAGAAATGGTAATGCCAGGTGATAACATCTCTATTACTGTAGAATTGTTACAGCCAATCGCTCTTAACGTAGGTCTTAGATTTGCGATCAGAGAAGGTGGTAGAACAGTTGGTGCAGGTCAGGTAACTGAAATCTTAGATTAATATCTAATAAATATAAAAGTTCCGTAGGGAAACTTACGGGACTTTTTTAATCTACGGGCATCGTCCAATGGTAGGATACCGGTCTCCAAAACCGTTGATCAGGGTTCGAATCCTTGTGCCCGTGCAAAAAATAAATAATGAGCTTAGTTGATTTTATAAAAGGTTCGTATACCGAATTTAAAGATAAAGTAGAGTGGCCGAAGTGGCCAGATCTGCAATCCTCAACAATCGTGGTTACTATCGCAACTGTGATACTCGCGCTTTTTGTTTTTGGGGTAGATTCATTATTCAGTAAATCTATTGCTAATGTAATCTCTATTTTCATCAACCTGTTCAATTAAAATTATTTTCCAAAATGAGTGACTTGAAGTGGTATGTTCTGAAATCCATCAGTGGACAGGAAAATAAGGTGAAAACCTATATTGAGAACGAAATGAAGCATCTTGGTTTCGAATCTTTCGTAACACAGGTAGTCATTCCTATGGAAAAAGTTATTACCATGAGAAATGGTAAAAAAGTTCCGAAAGAAAAGCCTTATTACCCAGGTTATTTAATGGTTGAAGCCAATCTGGTAGGTGAAATTCCGCATATCATTAAGAATATTCCCGGCGTGATTTCGTTCCTGAGTTTAACCAAAGGCGGCGATCCGGTACCAATGAGAAAATCTGAGGTTAACAGAATGCTAGGCAGAATGGATGAACTTTCCGAATTTGCAGTCGAAGCCAGTATTCCTTTCGTAGTTGGAGAAAATATAAAAGTAATCGACGGACCTTTCAACGGATTCAACGGAACTATAGAGAAGATTTTCGAAGACAAAAAGAAAATTGAAGTTTCCGTAATGATTTTCGGTAGAAAAACACCCATGGAACTGAACTATATGCAGGTAGAAAAAGTTTAAACTGCTATTAATTAAATAAAAAAAAACCACTGCTACAGTGGTTTTTTTGCATATGCGCACTATTTTTTACCACAGCAAGCTAAAACTTGTCAAGTGATTTTGTTTTTATTATTTTACGATTAATTAAAAAGAAATACCATGAAGGACGCAAAATGGTCGAAGCTCGTTCAATTACAAAGCAGCTATTCTAAGAATGCTGGCTCAGAGGTACTCTCAGACTTAATTACCAACTATTTTTTTTATTCGATTGTTACGAAAATAAAATCATCTTTACAAATACTTCTTTCGAAGTAGTAACGGGATACGCGAGTTCAGATTTTACGCTGGAGTTTCTTCTGTCAATTATACATCCTGAAGATTTGGAGTATTTTTATAGTTGTGAGGAAAAAGGTCTTGAATTTACAAATAAGTTACTCTTCAATGACCATTATAAATTCATCCTTTCTTATTCTTACAGAATTAGGATTGCCGATGGTTCGTATATAGGGATCAACCAGCAGTGCCAGGGTATTGAAGTCAACACCCAGGGGCACCTTACTAAAACTCTGGTTAATCACAGGATTATCAACGATTACGTATCTAGACCTGAAAATGATTATAAGATTTACGATAAGACTAAAAATATTTTTGTAGACGTTGATAACTGTTTTCGTCTTACCAAACGTGAATTAGAAATCACGGACCTTATCAGAGAAGGCCTGTCTAGTGACCAAATCGCCGAAAAATTTTTCTTAAGCAGAAATACGATTATTACTCACCGTCGGAATATTCTTACCAAAACCAATTCATCCAGTTTTTTTGAACTCTTCAAGAAAATGAGGTTCGATACCATATTGGGATAATTAAACCGGCTGATCTAAATAAAAAAAACAGGAGCGAAATTCACTCCTGTCTTTTCATCATTTGTGTTTTTTTCTTCCTTTTTGGTAGAAGTTTCTTTTCTGTCATTTGTGGAGCACAAAAGTAGAACTATTGGTGGACAGCAGAAATACCTACAAAGCAGTATTTTTAGCTTGACCCTATTTGTTTTAGGTTTTAAAGCTGATCAAAAAACGCAATCTTCATTCAGTTTTATAATAATGCTTAAAAAACAATGACTTAGATGTTGCAGAATCAAAATAAATTCTTAATTTTGCAGTCCGAAATGTAAAGTTGTAAGGTGAGACTACAGCTTTGCAGATTTATAAATGCTTCCACATTCATAAATTTCTTAATTTTTTAAAAAACAAAAATGGCTAAAAAAGTCTTTAAAATGGTTAAGCTTCAGGTGAAGGGTGGCGCTGCTAACCCGTCTCCACCAGTAGGTCCAGCTTTGGGTTCTGCAGGTGTGAACATCATGGAGTTTTGTAAACAATTTAACGGAAGAACGCAAGATAAGCCGGGGCAGGTTTTACCTGTAGTAATTACAGTTTACGAAGACAAATCTTTCGAATTCGTAATTAAAACTCCACCCGTTGCAATCCAGTTGATGGAAGCTTCTAAAGTGAAGAAAGGTTCAGGCGAGCCCAACAGAGCTAAAGTAGGAAGTGTATCTTGGGATCAGGTTAAAAAGATTGCTGAAGATAAAATGACAGACCTTAACTGTTTTACAGTTGATTCTGCATTAACAATGATCGCAGGAACTGCAAGATCTATGGGATTGAGAGTAACAGGAACTAAACCAACTAACGCTTAATACTATTAGAAATGGCAAAATTAACTAAAAAGCAAAAAGAAGCTTTAAGCAAAATAGAAAAAAACAAAATTTACAGCCTTGACGAAGCTTCTGCTTTGGTAAAAGAAGTAAACTTTGCAAAATTTGACGCTTCTGTAGATATCGCAGTTAGATTGGGTGTAGATCCAAGAAAAGCTAACCAAATGGTAAGAGGAGTTGTATCTCTTCCTCACGGTACCGGTAAAGATGTAAAAGTTTTGGCGCTTGTAACTCCAGACAAGGAGGCAGAAGCTAAAGAAGCGGGTGCAGATTACGTAGGTCTTGATGAGTACTTACAGAAAATTAAAGATGGTTGGACAGATGTTGACGTTATCGTTACCATGCCGGCTGTAATGGGTAAATTAGGTCCATTAGGTAGAGTATTGGGTCCAAGAGGATTAATGCCAAACCCAAAATCTGGTACTGTAACCATGGAAATTGGTAAAGCAGTAGCAGAGGTGAAAGCCGGTAAAATCGATTTCAAAGTTGATAAATACGGTATCATCCACGCTGGTATTGGTAAAGTATCTTTCGATGCTGCTAAAATTAAAGAAAACGCTCAGGAATTAGTGCAGACTTTAATTAAGCTTAAGCCAACTGCCGCTAAAGGTACGTATGTAAAAAGCATCTATATGTCTTCTACAATGAGCCCGGGTATTGCAATTGATACTAAATCTGTAAACTAAAATCTGTAAGACAATGACAAAAGAAGATAAAGTATTAGTAATACAAGAATTAAAAGATATGCTGCAGGACGCGAAAGTGGTTTATGTAGCAAGTCTTGAAGGAATGAATGCTGCTGCAACTTCAGATTTCAGAAGACAGGCATTTAAACAAAATATCAGCCTTAAAGTTGTAAAAAATACCCTTTTGCAAAAAGCAATGGAGCAGATTGAAGGAGTAGATTACTCTGAAATGTTCCAGACTTTCAAAGGAAATTCTGCACTGATGATTTCTGAAACAGCAAACGCTCCGGCTAAGCTGATCCAGAACTTCAGAAAAAAAGCTGAAATCCCTGCATTAAAGTCTGCTTACCTGCAGGAAACTTTCTACGTAGGTGACGAGAACTTAGCAACGCTTGTAAACATCAAGTCAAGAGAAGAAATGATCGGAGAAATCATCGGATTACTTCAGTCACCAATCCAAAGAGTTGTTTCTGCACTTCAGAACAAATCAGAAGCTACAACTGAAGAAGCTGCACCAGTTGCTGAGGAAACTAAAGCAGAAGAAACTCCGGCTGCAGAAGCTGCTACAGAAACACCTGAAGCTAGCGCTGAAGCTACAGATGCACCAAGTGCAGAGTAATTAGACTCAAAAAAAATCAAAATAAATCGTTCAACAAATTAAAACATTACAAAATGTCAGATTTAAAAAATTTAGCTGAAACGCTAGTAAACTTAACCGTAAAAGACGTAAATGAATTAGCTGCTATCCTTAAGGATGAGTACGGAATCGAGCCAGCTGCTGCTGCTGTAGTTATGGCTGCAGGTGGTGCTGCTGATGCTGCTGAAGAAAAAACAGAATTCGATGTAATCCTTAAATCAGCTGGTGCTTCTAAATTAGCTGTTGTTAAATTGGTAAAAGATTTAACTGGTGCTGGTCTTAAAGAAGCTAAAGATATGGTAGATGGTGCTCCTGCTCCAATCAAGCAAGGTATCTCTAAAGATGAAGCTGAAGCTCTTAAGAAGCAACTTGAAGAAGCTGGTGCTGAAGTAGAATTGAAATAATTCTTTTACACCCAAATAATGAACCTCACTTTTAGTGGGGTTTTTTTATTTCCTGAATATTTGTAGGATGTTATAATTAATGAGTTTTTAACAAAACTTTATAACACATCAAAGTTTTCGTGCCACCGTATATTTGTGTAAGTTGTTTATTTTGAGTACATTTGCACTCCTTTTGGCGCTAACCATTGTACATAAATCACTAAAATATTGTAAATCAGCTCTTTCTGTTTTCTGAAAGCGGCTTTTCTCTATTTATAGATTTCACTATTGCTTAGCGTTGAAAGATCAAAAAGTATTTTGCACTACTCCGTGAAAAGATATACCGGCGTTGCAGTTAGAATAAGCCCCATTTTTATAAGAGCCAAGTCTATTTGTTAGCGCCTATCTTCTTGATTCTCTTGTTTCTAAAGGCTTTATCTGATATTTTTTAAAACAAAATATTTTTTAACCCCTCATTCTTTAAAATTTTTATGAGTAAATCTAAAGCAGTCGCTAAAACTCAGGGAAACGAAAGAATCAATTTCTCCGCAGCAAAAGGAAAGATTGAAACTCCTGACTTTTTGGACATTCAGATCCAGTCATTCAAAGATTTTTTCCAGTTGGATACCCTTCCGGAACAGAGAGTAAACGAAACTCTTTACAAAACCTTTGAAGAAAATTTCCCAATTACCGATTCCAGAAACCAGTTTGTACTGGAATTCCTGGATTATCTGGTAGATTCACCCCGCTACTCGATCGACGAGTGTGTGGAAAGAGGACTGACGTATTCAGTTCCTTTAAAAGCCCGTCTGAAATTGTACTGTACCGACCCGGAACATGAAGATTTCCAAACAGTTGTGCAGGATGTGTATTTAGGACCGGTTCCTTATATGACGCCTTCTGGTTCATTCATCATCAACGGTGCT
>JAHRWY010000173.1:0-11550 GCA_019104935.1 Kaistella sp. | reverse complement strand
TTCCGGTTCGCATCCGCTTGATTAACTATCTTATTGTGGGTGCTACAGCAGCGGTTTTCGGCTTCATGGTTTCCTGGATTTTCTCGAAGATCAACAGATCTTATTTTGCTGCCTGATAAGAGTTTAGCTTTATTATTTTTTCTACCTTTGCCTTCTTAAATTTTACTTCAGCACATGAAAAATTCTACTATTTTACTCATCGCGCTTTTCGCTGTGAGTTTCGGAAACGCACAAATTCCTGCCGGATATTACGATGCTGCCACGGGATTAACCGGATATTCTCTGAAAACCAAACTCAAGGAAATTGTAACTAACGGTCATCAGGACAAAGGCTACGGAGGACTGTGGGACGCTTATAAAGTTGGCGACCTCGACAAATTTTACGAAAACGACAATACCATTCTCGATATATACTCAGAAAAACCTGCGGGACCGGATGCTTACAGTTACACTCCCGTAACCGACCAGTGCGGTGGCACTACCCCTGGAAGCGAAGGGGGTTGCTATAACCGCGAACACCTGTTTCCACAAGGATTTTTCAGCTCCGCCTCTCCGATGAGGAACGACTACCATCATGTGATGCCGACAGATAACGTGGTGAATGGTAAAAGAAATAATTATCCTTTCGGCACCGTAGGAACTGCATCCTGGACTTCAACCAACGGATCCAAACTTGGCGTAAGCAGTTTCCCTGGTTTTTTAGGAATCGTATTTGAACCGATTGATGAATTTAAAGGCGATGTTGCCAGAAGTTTACTTTATTTCATTACGCGATATGAAGACGATCTCCAGACCTTTAATTATAGTGATGTGAACAATCCGCAGGATGGAAGTAAGAACCGAGGCTTTGACCAGTGGTACATCAATCTGCTGATGTTGTGGCACCAGAATGATCCTGTTTCTCCAAAAGAAATTGCCAGAAACAACTATGCTTACACGTACCAGAAAAACAGAAATCCTTATATCGACCATCCGGAATATGTTGCCATGATCTGGACCTCAACCCTGGGTACCGATGAAAATACGGCGAAAAAAGATGCATTGAAAATCTCCCAGAACCCCGTTCGCAACGGCGCACTTACCGTAAGCGGAGACCATATGGCGAAGATTTCTGCTGTTCAGATTATTTCAATGTCGGGACAGGTGTTGCAAACCATCAGTGAACCTTTTAAGAATTCAAATAAAATTATTTTAAAAAGCACAGCAAAGGGCGTTTATTTCCTGAAAACTGCAGACCAGACTTTGAAGTTTATTGTAGAATAAATTCAGATAAAGATCACAATAATTACAAACCGGCAGCATCTGCCGGTTTTTTATTTTGTTCATTCATAAAGCAAATTCTTTTAAAAATCCTTATTTAATCCCGTAAAATAGTGTGGATAACAATCTATTCTTCTGATTTGATTTTTTTATAACTTTACCCTCCCAATTTTATTTTAATTTACATGAAAAAATTCACCACTCTTTTACTTGGCTTCATGTTTTCTCTTGCTCTCGCTCAGGCACCTGCAGGATATTACAATGGCACCGAAGGCTTAACCGGCGCCGCACTGAAAACAAAACTCAGCGCCATCATTACTGCGGGTCATAAAGACAACGGATATAACGGTCTTTACAACGGATACCCAACAACAGATTCCGACCACTTTTATGAAAACGACGGAACCGTGCTTGACATGTATTCTGAAAACCCAACCGGAACAGATCCTTATACCTATAGACACGGAATTAAGCAATGCGGAAACTACAGTGTCGAAGGAGACTGCTATAACCGCGAACACGTAGTTCCCCAAAGTTTCTTCAACGAACAGTCGCCTATGCGTGGCGACATTCATTTTGTAAGGCCAACTGATGGAAAAGTGAATGGAATGAGAAGCAACTACCCTTTCGGTGCTGTTAACAGCCCTTCTTTCACGTCGAAAAACGGGACCAAAGTAGGACCCAGCAGTTCACCGGGATACGGAGGAACCGTTGCTGAGCCTATTGATGAATTTAAAGGTGATATCGCCCGAATGATTTTTTATTTCGTGACAAGATATGAGAGCAGGCTGTCATCTTTCTCTACCGGAAACATGTTGGGCGGTTCCGCATACCCTGGTTTACAGGCGTGGGAAAGAGATGTACTGCTTGCATGGTCTACTCAGGATCCTGTTTCACCGACAGAAATCGAGCGGAACAACGCTTCTTATATTTTCCAAAAAAACAGAAATCCGTTTATTGACCACCCGGAATGGGTTCAGCTGATTTGGGGAAGCCAGACTCTGGACACTCAGCCACCTTCTGCTCCAACAAATTTAGCAGTAGTCTCTACAACCACCGCTTCTGCCAATCTAAGCTGGACTGCTTCAACAGACAATGTAGGTGTTTCGTATTATAAAATATTTGTAAACGGCAGCTTCCACAGCAACTCGAATGTAACTACAGCTACAGTTTCCGGACTTGCCCAGGGAACAACGTACAACTTCTACGTGATCGCAGTAGATGCAGCAAACAATGCCTCAGCGCAAAGCAATACCGCCACCGGTACAACGTTGACTGATACACAGGCGCCAACAGCTCCGTTAAATTTAACCGTGAGTTCAGTCGGATCAAATAATATTGCAGTACAGTGGACAGCCGCTACGGACAATGTAGGAGTAACATCTTATGATATTTATGTAAACGGTGAACTTATGGGATCTACAAGTTCAACTTCCACGAACATTGCTAACTTAAATCCGTTAACCACTTATTCTATTTATATTATAGCTAAAGATGCCGCCGGAAATGTTTCGCCTCAAAGTAATACGGTTACTGCTACCACTACAGCACTAAGCGCAAACTGCGGTGACGAAAACTTCGAAACGATCCCGCCAAGTTCTTCCAATTACTCTACTTATAACTGGACGAGCAACGGAATTTCATGGACATCTGAAGACTCCAGAACCGACCAAACCATTAACGGAAGAGCCTTAACTATTAGAGACGGTTTTGTTACAGCCCTTTCAGTTCCAAACGGAATCGGTAACCTAAAAGTAACAACCCAACTTAAATTTTCCGGCTCAGCAGGCACTTTAAAAATCTTTGTTAACGGGACAGATACTGGTAAAACAGTTCCATACAGTTCTACAGTTACCACCACAACAGTAACAGATATTAACGTAGCCGGCCCCGTAGAAATTACACTTCAGAACTCAAGCACCACAAACAGAGTGGCAATTGATGACATGAGCTGGACCTGTTATGCACCCTCTGCCGGTGTAAACGAAAGCTCTGCAAGTAAAAATGCGATCAGCATCTACCCAAACCCTGTGAAAAACGGTGAATTAAATGTACGCGGTAAAAACCTGTCTGAAATTAAAACCGCACAGATTTTTGATTTCACCGGAAAATTGGTTCAGACTGTTTCCCAGCCTTTTAAAAATTCAGCTAAAATCACTTTGAAAAACTTACCGAAAGGCGTTTACATCCTGAAAGCAGGAAACAGCACTGCCAAATTTATTGTAGAGTAATCTTCAGAACTCCATTCAAAACTAAATGCCGGAAGAAAAATCTTCCGGTTTTTTTCAACCGGGATTGTTTCAAGTAACAATTAAGCCTTATGCAATACTAATAACTGAAAAATAATTTTAAAAATGAACAACCACGAAATCGACTACAAAATTCACGGCGAAGAAATGCAGTGTGTAGAAATAGAACTGGATCCCAATGAAAGCGTAATTTCTGAACCCGGAAGCTTCATGATGATGACCGAAGGAATCAATATGGAAACCCTCTTTGGCGACGGGACCGAAAAAGGATTGATGGGCAAGCTGTTTTCTGCAGGAAAAAGAATGCTTACCGGCGAAAACCTTTTCATGACTGTTTTTACCAATACATCATCACAGAAAAGACAGGTTAATTTTGCGGCACCGTATTCTGGTAAAGTCATTCCGTTGGATCTTTCCGAACTTGGCGGTAAAGTAATTTGCCAGAAAGACAGCTTCCTGTGTGCCGCAAAAGGCGTTTCTGTAGGAATTGAACTTCAGAAAAAACTCGGGACCGGCCTTTTCGGAGGTGAAGGATTCATCATGCAAAAGCTGGAAGGCGACGGGATGACTTTTGTTCACAGCGGCGGACATGTCATTGAAAAAGAACTGCAGCCCGGAGAAATCTTAAAAATCGATACCGGCTGTATCGTGGCATTCACCAAAGAAGTGCAGTATGACATTCAGTTTGTAGGAGGAATAAAAAATTCGATTTTCGGAGGCGAAGGCCTTTTCTTTGCACAGCTTCGCGGTCCCGGAAAAGTGTGGATCCAGACCCTTCCAATCGCCAGACTTGCCAGCAGAATATTGCAGTTTGGCACCACCAAAAAAGGAGAACAGGGCAGCATCCTTGGCGGTTTAGGAAACCTTCTGGACGGCGACGGTTTATAAAAACACAAAATATTATAACAAGCAGTGCGAATCCTTCAGCACTGCTTTTTTGTTTTAAAAATCACAGAGAATTTTACTTTAAGCAGGAAAAAATCTATTTTGGCGCTCTTTGTTTGAAATATATCAGTTCTTTTTTTGCATTCGGATTTTCTGTGATCCGGTAGTGTTTATTTTCGTAAATTAGTATCAGCAAAATCATACTCCACTGATAATGAATTAATTTGTTCATCATTTGGATTAGAGCATTTCTTCCAATACCGATAAAACTGCAGCCATGAAGAAGAAACCACGCCATCTTCTGATCACCAAATCTTCCGGCCAGAAAGTCCCTTTCAATGTCGGGAAGCTTAAAAATTCTCTGCAGCGCGCAGGTGCCAGTAATTTTCAGGCGGAGGAAATCATCAGTGAAGTAATTGCGATGCTGGTGGAAGGCATGTCGACCTCTAAAATCCATAAGGCAGCTTTCCGGTTGCTGAAAGGATATTCGCGGCCCATGGCAGCAAGATACAAACTGAAACAGGCGCTCCTGGAACTTGGTCCTTCCGGATTTCCGTTTGAACAGTATATTGCAGAACTTCTGAAATTTCAGGGCTTTAAAACCCAAAATGGGGTTTTTGTAAAGGGACACTGCGTCACCCATGAAATTGATGTGATTGCGGAAAAAGGCAAAAGAATAATGATTGAATGCAAATTTCATAACCGACCCGGATATGTTTGCGACATCAAAATTCCGCTGTATATCCGCTCAAGATTTGTTGATGTAGCCACATCCAAAAATATCGCAACGGGCGACACTGAAAAATTTGATCAGTGCTGGGTCATTACCAATACCCGGTTTTCCGAAGATGCCACCAGTTACGCCAAATGCATGAATATGCAGCTGGTAAGTTGGGATTACCCGAATAACAACGCACTGAAAGACTGGATCGACCACTCCGGACTGCACCCTGTTACTTCCCTCACTACGCTTACCCAAAAAGAAAAACAGGATTTGCTTGCTGCAAAAGTAGTGCTTTGTAAAGGCATCATCAGTAACCATAAAATTCTGGAGCAGATCGGGGTAAAGTCTCCGCGTCTCCAAAAAGTGCATGCCGAATGCAAGGCACTCTGTGAGCCTTATCCCGAAAACCAATAACTGAAAAACACAAATCATGAATACCATCAACATCAAATTTCTGGGAGCAGCGGGAACAGTGACCGGATCAAAACATCTTATTTCTGCTTATGGAAAAAATATCCTCGTAGACTGCGGACTTTTTCAAGGACTAAAGGAACTGCGGCTTATGAACTGGGAACCGCTGAAGTTTCCTGCCAGTGAAATTGATATGGTACTTCTTACCCACGGCCATCTGGACCACACCGGCTATTTGCCGCGGTTAGTAAAAGCTGGATTTTCAGGTCAGATTATCGGGACATCTCCTACCCTTCAGATCACCGAAATCATTTTAAAAGACAGCGCAAAAATTCAGGAAGAAGATACCAACAGAGCCAACAGGTTCAGATATTCGAAACATCATCCTGCACTGCCTTTATATGACCTTGAGGATGTGGAAAAAACTTTACCCTTATTCAAATCGAAACCGCGGAATGAATGGCAAAGCATTCACGAAAATATCCGCTACCGCTTCAGATACAACGGTCATATTATTGGTGCCACTTTTATTGAACTTGAAATTGGCGATAAAACGCTGGTGTTTTCCGGAGATTTGGGCCGGGAGATCGATCCGTTACTATTTCCGCCTGAAAAGCCACAGAAAGCAGACCTTCTTTTCATTGAAGCAACCTACGGAAACCGAAAACACCCTGAAAATCCTGTGAGTGATGATCTGGAGAAACTCATCAACAGCTGTACCGACAGAAACGGCACCATCATCATTCCAAGTTTTTCCGTCGAACGTACGCAGTTGCTCATGTACCTCTTTTGGCAGCTTAAAAAAAGGGGGAAAATGGCTAAAGTCCCTATTTATATGGACAGCCCCATGAGCAGAAACGTTCTGGAAGTTTTCCATCAGAACAGAGAGTGGCACAGGCTTTCTTATGACGATTATGATGAAATGTGTGATGAAATAAAATTTATCAACACCGTAAATGAGACACTAGCTTTGGCAAAAGATTCACGTCCTAAAATCATCATCGCCGGAAGCGGAATGGCAGCTGGCGGACGGGTACTTACCTATCTGGCAAAATACTTAGGCGACCCAAATGCGACGATTATGCTAGCAGGATTTCAGGCAGAAGGCACGCGTGGAAGAGCTTTACTGGAAGGTGCTAAGCAGATAAAACTTTACGGAAAATACTTTACGGTACGCGCAAATATTGAAAACATTGAAGGATTATCAGGGCATGCAGACCAGAACGGATTAATCGACTGGATGGGAAAAATCACTAAACAGCCCGAGAAAATCTTCATCGTTCATGCTGAAAAAGAAGGCGCGGAAGGACTTCAGCAAAAAATAAAGGAAACTTATCATTGGGATGCAGAAATTCCAGTACTTAATGCGCAATTCGAGACCGCTGTAAATCCATAAACCGGCATTGAATAAATGGGAACCAAAAAAATAATCACCCAATGGAACGTCATCACTGGCGGACCCTGCACCGGTAAAACAACCGTTGTTAACATTTTGGCTCAAAGAGGCTATAAAACCACCATCGAGCATGCACGGCACTATATCGATATGCAGAAAATTAAGGGACGGACTGTTGAAGAAATCAGGAAGAATAAAAAAGAATTCCAACTCAGTGTACTCAACATGCAGATTGCGGAAGAAAATTCGCTCGACCCGAACGAAACAGCTTATCTGGACCGCGCTTTGCCCGACGCCATGGCGTATTATGAGTTTTTGGGACTGAAAGTCGATGAATTTCTCATTCAGCAATGCCATAAATACCATTATCACAAGGTTTTTATTCTGGACAGGCTGCCTTTAACCAACGATTATGCGCGCCTTGAAGATGAATCTGAACAGCTAAGGATTCACAGTCTTATCATTGCGGTTTATAAAAAACTGGATGTCCCGCTCATTCACGTCCCGGTTTTGCCACCGGAACAACGGGTAGATTTTATTCTTAGAAATACTTAAATAGTTGAAGAAGAGACAACAGTGAATTTAAAAAAAAACAGATATAACTCATAAATAAAATCATTCCTGAAATAGCAATTCTTCAAAGCGCATTCATTATTTTTGAAGCATGGAAGAGCAAAAAAAGTTTGGAATCATTGGGCGGAACATTTCCTACTCTTTTTCCAAGAAATATTTCGAAGATAAATTTCAGCGGCTGATGCTGAAGAATCATTTTTACGACGTATATGATCTTCAGGATCTGTCGGAAATCGAAACTTTATTTAAAACCCAAAACCTGGTTGGACTGAATGTTACGATTCCTTTCAAAGAAAAAATAGTTCCCTACCTGGACGAACTCAGTGATGAGGCAGAAAAAACAGGTGCGGTAAACTGCATTTTTATTAAAGATCAGATAAAAAAAGGATTTAATACCGATGTTTTCGGATTCGAAAAAACACTTTTGCTTCACCGTAAAGATTTTCAGGATGCGGCGCTGGTTTTAGGCAATGGCGGCGCAGCAAAAGCGGTACAGTATGCTCTTGAAAAAAATAACATTCCTTATCAA
Organism: Kaistella sp.; assembly: GCA_019104935.1. Taxonomy (GTDB): domain Bacteria; phylum Bacteroidota; class Bacteroidia; order Flavobacteriales; family Weeksellaceae; genus Kaistella. The sequence continues at coordinate 3,523 of JAHRWY010000173.1, read as the reverse complement.
ACTGTTTCGCGAAACGGGGACTTAAATTTCGCAAATTTAACCGAAGAAATGGTTTCTAAAAACCGCCTTATCATCCAGTGCACTCCGGTGGGTACCTTTCCGAATGTGGATGACTGCCTGGATTTTCCTTTCAATGGAATCACCGATCAGCACCTTGTTATCGACCTGATTTACAATCCAAATTACACCAGTTTTATTAAAAAATCTTCTGAAAAAGGAGCCAAAACAGTGAACGGTTTCTATATGCTTGAACAGCAGGCAGAAAAAAACTGGGAAATTTGGAACTTTAAAAAAAAATAAGTTAAATTAGTGCTCTGTTTAACGTCAAAATTACGGTAATAAAGTTTTGCCGCACAATTCTAATAACAAGTTTGCTATGATCACAGAAGATTCAGTCTCTGACAACAATGAAAAAAAACCACTTCATGAAGAGGTTTCCCAGGAAAACGGTTCCGAAAACACAACAGAAGTAAACACAGATGCCTTGGCAGAAACTCCTGTAGAGCAATCGCCTGAAGAACCTGCGAGTAAAAATTCAGAAAATTCGACAGAAGAAGTTTTACAGGAAAAACCGGAACACCAGGCCGATGTAGACACACAGAAATCTGCAGAAACAGCGCCTGACGAAAAAGTACTCTCAGAAATCGATCCTGAAAAAGCTGATGAAGGCGAACCCCATGAAGATCATCATGAAGAAGTTTTGGAATCTGTTGCACATCTAACGTTACCCGAAATCCTCAAAGAAATGGAAGCCATCATCAATAAAGAAGATGCTGGTGTACATTTCAGAACTTTCAATCATTTGAAAGAACAGGCAAATCACTATATTCACGACGAAACAGAAGATCAGAAAAGCGAGTTCATCGCGGCAGGAAATGCGGCGGAAGATTTCCACTTCCAGCACCCAGATCTTTCCAGACTTGCCGGCCTCATTACTATTTTTCGCGAAAAAAACAATGAGTACAGCAAAAAACAGGAAGAACAACACACAAAAAACCTAGAAGAAAGACAGCAGATTATTGAAAAGCTTAAAAATCTGTATTCCAATACCGAAGCCGGAACCAACCTCTTTAAAGCCATCCGCGAAATAAAAGAAGCCTGGAAAAATGCCGGTCAGGTAGCAAAATCCGAGTTCAAGCTGCTCAACAACAATTATTTTCATCATCTGAACCAATTCTATCAGATGCTGGATATGAATAAGGAATATATGGAGCAGGAATTTGCCCATAATCTGGAAAAACGCCAGCATATCATCGAGCGTGCAAAACAGCTGGAAACCGAACCTGCGGTACAGAAAGCACTGAATGAACTGCAGTATCTGCACAAACTCTGGAAAGAAGAAGCCGAACCGGTTGCTGAAGAATTCCGTGAAAAAACCTGGGAAGAATTCAAGGAAATTTCCAATAAAATTCATGAAAGAAAATCTGAACTTTCGGCTCAGATTGATGAGGAACAGAACGCCAACCTCGAGAAGAAAAATAAAATCATCGAGGAAATAAAAAAACTTTCTGCCCCGGAAAAAGAACCCAACCACAGCTACTGGCAAAATTCAATTAAAAAAATTGAGGAGTTAAGGAGCGAATTCCTGAAGCTGGGGAGCGTTCCGCGCAAAGTATCCAACCAAAACTGGAACGATTTCAAACTTCATTTAAGGAATTTCAACACCGTAAAAAACGAATTTTATAAAGGACTGAAAAATTCGCAGCATACCAATCTGGAGGAAAAACTGAAACTGATACAGACCGCCAAAGACAACAGCCTTTCTGAAGACTGGGAAACTGCGGTGCCTCTCTTCAAAAAGCTTCAGGATGACTGGAAGAAAATCGGCCACGTCCCGCGAAGCATGACCAATAAAGTCTGGGATGAATTCCGTGAAGCCTGCAACGCATTTTTCAATAATTACAGAGAAAAAAACAATGCAGTAAACGATAACTGGAAAGAAAACTACAAGAATAAAAAACAGCTTTTGGAGGAACTGAAAGCGATTTCTGATGAAGAAGGAAGTGTAGAAAAAATTGAACACATAAAAACAAGCTGGAATAATATCGGCAAAGTACCGCGCGAAAAATTATCCATCAACACCGAATTCAACAAAACACTGCGGGAAAAACTGAAGCTCAACAAAATTCACGAATACGACCTGAAAGAAGAAGGTCTATCCGAAAACCAGCTTACAGACAAAGCCCGAAAAATTAAAAACCAAATTGGAGATCTGGAAGCAGAAATCGTAAAAATGGAAAACAATGTTGGTTTTTTCAGCAATTCTTCGCGAACCAATCCTTTACTGAAGGATACTTTCGAGAAAATCGATGAGAAAAAATCTCAGCTCGAAGCCATGAAACACAGCCTTCACAAAATCCTTTCAGGCGAAAACCAGTAAAAATGTTAAAAAAGATATTCTTAGCACTCCTCATCAGTTCTTTCTCATTTTCCAACGCGCAGGAAAACGAAACGAGCATTCTTTCGTTTCCGAATCCGATTGAATATGACGGGACCGAATTTTATATCACCCAATCGAAACAGCGCTCTAAAACCCTTTTTCAGGAACAGTATATTCCGAAAGACGAAAACCTTCGAGATTTCAACCAACTTCTCGATTTTTCTTTTTTCAATAAGGAAATAGAAACAGAACTTGCAGTGAGACAAAAAGTGGAATCGGTGCAGCAAAGAGAGAAAAAAGATAAATTTGCGAAGGTAAATGTGAGTGAAAGTCCGGACGGGAAAGAGTTTATCGTGGACTATTTTATTTCTGAAGCTCCAGAAAGCGGAGATCCTTATATTGAATACAATATTTACCGCTTCAAAAACATGGAGAACGGCAGCCAGAAAAGCTTCCTGATCATGTCTTACGCAAAAAGAATGTACGGAGACCTGAAATCTTCTGCAAAAGCCCTGGCAAAGCAACGTGACCATTTGATGGCAACAATGATCGAGTATAAAATTCCGGAAATAAAAGTTGCCCAGCCCAATCCCGGAAAATAAATACAACCGCTATAAATAAACACCCGGCAACTGTTGGGTGTTTTTAGTTATTAAAATTTGAAATCAAGCGATGACCGACGAAATATACATGAAACGCTGCATTGACCTGGCAAAAAAAGCTGTGGGACACACTTATCCCAATCCTTTGGTAGGAAGCGTAATTGTTCATAACGGTCTTATAATTGGTGAAGGTTTTCATCAAAAGGCCGGAGAAAACCATGCAGAAATCAACGCAATTAATTCGGTAAAAAACAAAGCATTATTAAAAGAAGCCACGATTTATGTATCGCTGGAACCCTGCTCTCATTTCGGAAAAACACCGCCGTGTGCGAATAAAATAATCGAAACCGGATTTAAAAAAGTGGTCATCGGCACCCTGGATTCTCATGAAAAAGTAAATGGAAAAGGAAAAAAGATGATTGAAAATGCCGGAATCGAAGTGATTTCCGGAGTTTTAGAAACTGAATGCCAGGAACTCAATAAAAGATTTTTTACGTTTCACCAGAAAAAAAGACCATTCATCATTCTGAAATGGGCAGAG
>JAHRWY010000157.1:0-3358 GCA_019104935.1 Kaistella sp. | reverse complement strand
GAAAAACCAAACAAATAAACAGCAATGATGATGAAAGTTTTTTATGTTGAGATTTTCCTGCTTTAATCCATAAAAAAACCTGCCAGAAAATCCGGCAGGTTCATTTTTAAATATAATTGTTAATAAAGTCTAAGTCCGGATCTTGCACCTGAAGCGTTGGTTACGGCCTGCATTCTGGATTTTTGCCCTGCAGAGAACATATACATTGCAGCATCATCAACATAATCCATATAATTCATAAACTGGATTGATCGGTTTACACCACCACAAAGGTCGTACTGCGGATAAGTTGGTTTCCCGAAGTTTTTATCCTGTTGAGTCGGGGTATCGTCAACATAATCTGTTGCACAGTTTCCATCTCCCCAGATATGACGCAAATTGAGGTAATGCCCAACTTCATGAGTTGCAGTTCTTCCGAGGTTGTATGGTGCGTTTGTAGTCGTTCCGAAATATTTTGCAGCGATTACTACCCCATCATTCCAAAGACCTGCAGATTCCGGGAAAGTAGCATAACCAAGAACGCCACCCATATCACCAACAACCCATATATTGAAATAGTTAGCTGGTTTATAAGCATCCTGACCTTTTGATGATGATTTTTTCATCGCATCATTTGTTCTCCACGAACGTACGGTGGTAGATTTACGGATCACACGGTCTAAACGGAATTTTATTTTGGTATCACCCGCTGCTACAGAAGTAAATTCAGCTGGAATTTTGTTTACATCACTGTTTGTCCCTCCAAAATCGTTGTTTAAAGTCGCAATTTGCGATGCAATCTGTGCATCTGAAATATTTTCAGCAGACGTTCTATACAGAACATTTACCACTACAGGAATTTCAACTGTGCCATCAGCAAGAACCCTTCCCATTGAAAGATCATCGATAAACTTAGCCGTTTTGCTTTCATTCTCTACAAACTTTGCCATCAACGTGGGATTATTGGCCAAAGCTTCTTTCCTGATGTCTTCAGAAGGACACACTCTTTGGGTTACAGCACTACCCGAAGTCAGCGCATCGGTATCTTCCTGATTAGGCAGATGATCTTCACCCGCATTACACGCGGCAAGCATTGACAAAGCGAATGCGCCTACTAAAAGTTTTTTCATTGTCTAAATTTTTAATTTTTGTAAAAACGAATTTATAGAGTTGAAAATTACTGTGCAATAGTTTTATTACAAATAAATTAAATTTTTAATCTCTTTTATTTTAAATAAATGGTTTACAGTATTTTATTTTTCATCAAATAGTCACTATGCTTAGATTTTCAGCAAATACTCTATTTAACTATGCAATGCATTAAACCTAACAAAACAATATAAACATTATACTTTTATTAAAAATAACAATGATTACATGAAGATAAAAAAAGCGACCGGAATCGATCGCTTTATCTTTCAAAAATTTTGGTATTTATTCCGTCGGCCTGAAAACCAATCCGCTTTCATCAAAATAATCTAAGGTAATTCTGTCACCGTCATTTACTGCGCCGGCTAAGATTTCTTTGGAAAGCTTATTGAGAACTTCCTGCTGCAGAACTCTTTTAAGGGGTCTTGCACCAAAACTTGGATCATAACCTTTATTCATAAGGTAATTAATCGCATCATCCGTAGCCGTCATAAAAACACCGCGTTTTTCCAGCATTTTATTAAAACCGCGCAACTGGTAATGAACAATTTTGCCGATTTCTTTTCTGTTTAATGGCTGGAAGAGGACAACCTCATCAATTCGGTTCAAAAACTCCGGTCTTAAAGTCTGTTTCAGCAGTCCAAAAACTTCGTCTTTTGTTTTTTCTACGATTTCCTCCACATTATCATCGCTGATATTTTCAAAATTTTCCTGAATCAGATGAGATCCTAAATTGGAAGTCATGATGATGATGGAGTTTTTAAAATTCACTACCCTACCTTTGTTATCCGTAAGCCTTCCGTCATCCAGAACCTGGAGCAAAGTATTAAAGACATCGGGATGCGCTTTTTCAATCTCGTCCAAAAGCACTACCGAGTATGGTCTTCGCCGAACAGCTTCGGTTAACTGCCCGCCTTCATCGTAACCCACATATCCCGGAGGCGCACCTACCAGTCTTGAAACCGAGTGCCTTTCCTGATACTCACTCATATCGATTCGGGTCATGTTATTTTCATCATCGAAAAGATATTCAGCCAAAGCTTTTGCAAGCTCGGTTTTACCAACACCAGTTGTCCCCAAAAACAGGAATGATCCGATCGGTTTTTTCTCATCATTCAGTCCCGCTCTGTTTCTGCGGATTGCGTTGGCAACAGATTCTATCGCCTCGTCCTGACCCACAACCCGTTTATGAAGTTCATCTTCCAGATGCAGTAATTTTTCACGTTCTGATTGCAGCAATTTGGTCACTGGGATTCCGGTCCATTTAGAAATTACTTCAGAAATATTCTCAGCCGTAACTTCTTCTTTAATCAACTCATTCAGATTGTTCTGCATTTCAAGCTCGAGCTTCTCCAGATCAGCTTCTTTTTCTTTAATTTTTCCGTACTGAATTTCTGCCACTTTTGCATAGTCACCCACCCTGGAAGCACGCTCTGCTTCGAGTTTCAATGCTTCAATTTCTTTCTTAATCGAAGTAAGGTCTTCGGATTTTTGTTTTTCCTTCAGCCATTTTGCATTGATTTCATTACGCTGTTCAGAAACCTTCGAAATATCTTCTTTCAGATGATTAATTTTAATCTCATTGCCCTCTCTTGAAATCGCGGCCAGTTCAATTTCCATCTGCATGAGTTTTCTGTCTAAAACATCGAGCTCTTCAGGTTTTGAATTGATTTCCATGCGGAGTTTGGCAGAGGCTTCATCAATTAAATCAATCGCTTTATCCGGCAAAAACCGGTCAGAAATATAGCGTTGAGACATTTCTACCGCCGCGATAATAGCTTCATCTTTAATTCTGACTTTATGGTGCGCTTCATATTTATCTTTAATACCGCGCAGAATCGAAATAGCCGATTCGGTATCAGGCTCCTCGACCATCACTTTCTGGAATCGTCTTTCAAGTGCTTTATCTTTCTCGAAATACTTTTGGTATTCATTTAAAGTCGTGGCACCAATCGCGCGAAGTTCACCTCTTGCCAACGCTGGCTTCAGAATATTTGCAGCATCCATCGCACCTTCACCACCTCCGGCTCCTACCAAGGTATGTATTTCATCAATGAAGAGAATAATCTGTCCATCGGATTTAGTAACTTCGTTAATGACTGATTTCAACCTTTCTTCGAACTCACCTTTATATTTTGCACCAGCGATCAAAGCTCCCATATCCAGGGAATAAAGCGTTTTATCCATGAGATTTTCAGGAATATCGCCGGAAATAATACGGTGTGCGATA
>JAHRWY010000146.1:0-15607 GCA_019104935.1 Kaistella sp. | reverse complement strand
TACGCTTCTGAAGCTTGTGTACGTATTGCAAATAACTCGGTTCAGATTTTCGGCGGATATGGCTATACGAAAGATTTTCCGGTAGAAAAATTCTATAGAGATTCAAAATTATGTACCATTGGCGAAGGAACTTCCGAAATTCAGCGTCTTGTAATAGGCAGAGAAATTTCGAAATAAATTCAACAATATTCAAAGATAAAGCGTCCGATATGGATGCTTTTTTTTTATCTTATAAGACTTGAACTTTCAGGGTTTTGACATTATAATTTTTATATTTGTTCAAATTAAACAGTAAATGGATAAAATTGATGCACTAAACCAGGTTGCAGAATTTCATAAAACCTTTAATGCTCCCATTTTAGATACCCCACAAATCCCATCCAAAGAAAGATGCGAATTAAGAATTTCTTTACTACAGGAAGAATTAAATGAATTAAAAGATGCAATCGCAGACAATAACATTGTTGAAGTTGCTGACGCACTTTGTGATCTGCAGTATGTTTTAAGTGGTGCGGTGCTGGAATTTGGTTTGGGCGAAAAATTTGTAGAACTTTTTAACGAAGTTCAGCGGTCGAATATGTCGAAGGCTTGTGCAAACCAGCAGGAAGCCGATGAAACCATCGCATTCTATCAGGAAAAAGGTGAGGAAGCTTTTGCTGAAATTTCCGGCAACAAAATTAATGTTCACCGCAAAAGCGATTACAAAGTTCTGAAAAACAAATATTATTCCCCTGCCGACCTCGAAACCATTTTAGAGAAGAATTAAAAATAAAATATGAATAAATTAACCAAATCTATACTTCTATCCGCTATCTTGTTTTTTTCGCTTCAATCCTGTAACGCTCAAAAGGTGGTGGTTAATCGGGAAGTTGAAACTAGCAACGACGGTAAGATGCTGCTCGGAATGCAGACTAAAGACCAGCTCCTGAAATTACCTTACAGCGATTGGTATTCGAAAGAGCACGATCAATACACAATCGATCAGAAAGCTGTGGCAGAACTTAAAAAAGAAAAATTAAGTTCCTACAACATCATCGTTGTGTTGGGCACCTGGTGCGAAGATAGCCACCGCGAAGTTCCGAGACTGATGAAAATCCTGGAAAACGTGAATTTCCCCGAGCAAAAACTCACTATTATAGCGGTAAACCGTAAAAAGGAGGCTCCCGGCGGCGAAGAAGGCGTTTATAATATACAGCGCGTACCAACAATTATCATACAGAAGTATGGCAAAGAAATTGGCAGAATTATCGAATATCCTGCGTCGGGTTATCTGGAAAGAGATTTACTCGAAATCGTGCGCAAAGACAATACTTCATTTAAAGATTTACTGAAATAATTGAAAACAAACTCTAAAATACTGCCGTTTATTCTGGGAGCCGCGCTGGTGCTGTTCATTGTTTTACTTTGGAATGCGCTGACAAAAAAACCAGAGGATAAAGTTCAGAACGATTTCTACATCATCACCAACCAAATTCGCAAAATGAACAAAATGGTGGTGATGGAACAGGATTTCTCGAGCATGCAGAAAACCAAAATCACTTCTGAACTTTTTGGCGGAATGCTGCCGAACATCGAAAAAGAGCTCATTACCTTCACCAAAACAAATGCTCAGGTTTCTTACGATTTAAATAAAATGAAACTCGAAGTTGATTCTGTGAATAAAAAGCTGATAATAAAAGAACTTCCGAACGCAGAAATAAGAATTATTCCCAGCGTCGAAATACAGTCGATAGATGATTCTTTTATTGATCGTTTTAATGAAAAAGACCTTCAGAAAATCACCAAATCTGCAAAAGACAATGCATATAAAACGGTTAACCAGAACCGGCTTCGCGATGAAGGCCGCAAACAGCTTTTAGAAAATTTGGATAATATTTTTGTTTTGGCAAAGGCTTTGAACTATACAATTGAAGACCAAACAGGTCTCATTGATACTTCGAAATTTTAAAAACCCAAAATCATGGACAAAGAAAAGAACGACCCCAAAACAAATAAGGCCGAAATAAAGAAACAAAATCAGGATTTACCCAATATTCCGGCATCTTCAGAAAAAATTAAATCCGGTGAAACTGCCGAAAAAGAAATTAAGGAAACATCAAGACTTCACAAAGAAGGCAAAACCGACAACACAGACCAAAGCGAAAACTAATTTTTCGCTTTTTTTATGCAAAATAGTGAGCGTTAATTAATGTTAAACATAAATCAATATTCCGTATATTATGTTAAATAAATTTAAAGTTCTTTTAATTAAACACTTCTGTCATAATTTTTGATTCGTCCTTTACAGATCACAAATATTAATACTAAAAAATTAAACATTATGTCTTATACTATCGTGGGAATGTTCCCAACCACTGAAGCAGCCGATAAAGCATCGCATAAACTCGATAATGCAGGTTTCGAAAAAGAAGATTACAAAGTTTCGCGCTATTCTACTACCGGAGATTACGATCCGGAATTTGGGTACGATTATGAAGAAGATGAAAAAACAACTGGATTCTGGAACTGGCTTTTTGGCGACGATGATTCCAGCAAAAAAAAATACAGCTATGCAGCTACTAAAAGCACCCTGGTAACCGTATATACCGATGATGCAGACCGCGCAGAAAGAGCCCGGGAAATTTTAAACGAAGAGGGCGCGTTGGATGTAAATGATTTTACTAAAGACCGATACACAACCGAAGAATTTAGTTCACCGGGCAACAATTTAACTTCCGATGAACGCGCCAGAATCATTAACAAAGCAAAAAACAACCTTTATTTAACGGATGATTACCGAACTTACAACTTAAGAAACCGTGGAATGACGAACGAAATGGATTCCCTGGGCAGCCGGGATACCTTCTAAACCAAGTTTCATAATTTTACCCGTCCGGTTTCAGTTATTCTGAAGCCGGACTTTTCTTTTTATAAGTAACAACAATTTATACTTCCGAAAAAAGACCATATTTCCCTTTCAAACTTTTCTGGTGACGCAAAAAAGGATTTCCATTTCAAGCGGGGCTAAAACTCTTTCTTTTTCCATCCTGAAAAATTCCTGCAAATTCACTTTAAAACACACAAATTTCTTGAAAAGTATAAAATAAAAATTCACAGAAAATCCGTACTTTTGCAAATTAAACTCATAGTTCACAATGGTAAAAATTACTCTTCCCGACGGAAGCATCAAAGAATTTGAAAGTGCCGTAAGCGCACTGGAGGTAGCAAAATCGATAAGCGAAGGCCTGGCCAGAAACACCATTTCTGCAATTGTAAACGGAACACAGGTTGAAATCAACACGCCAATCACCACCGATTCTACGATTCAGCTTCTTACGTGGAATGATGATATGGGTAAAAAAGCCTTCTGGCACTCCTCCGCTCACTTGCTGGCGCAGGCAATTATGGAATTTTATCCCAATGCAAAATTAACTATTGGTCCGGCAATCGACAGCGGATTTTATTATGACGTAGATTTCGGTGACGAAAGTCTTTCTGAAAAAGACTTCGAGAAAATCGAAAAGAAAATGCTTGAAAATGCAAAGAAAGACGCAACCTTTAACTTATATCCGGTTTCCAAAGCTGATGCTTTGAAAGAATACGCAGACAATCCATACAAAACAGAACTAATTTCTAACCTGAACGACGGCGAGATTACCTTCTGCTCCCACGATAATTTTACAGATTTATGCCGTGGCGGCCACATTCCTTCCACCGGAATTGTGAAAGCTGTTAAAATCCTTAACGCTGCAGGAGCCTACTGGCGCGGTGATGAAAAAAACAAACAGCTTACACGAGTTTATGGTATCTCTTTCCCTAAACAGAAAGAACTCACCGAATATTTGGAAAGACTTGAGGAAGCAAAACGCCGCGACCACCGTAAATTGGGTAAAGAACTGGGAATTTATGCTTTTTCTGAAAAAGTAGGCGCCGGTCTTCCTCTTTGGTTACCGAAAGGAACCGCCCTGAGAAAAAAACTCGAAAACTTTTTATCTGAAGCACAGAAAAAATCCGGATACGAATTTGTGATGACTCCGCATATCGGTGCCAAAGAATTATACGTAACTTCCGGACATTGGGACAAATATGGTGCAGATAGCTTTCAGCCTATAAAAACGCCTAACGAAGGTGAAGAATTTATGCTGAAACCAATGAACTGCCCACATCATTGCGAAATCTATAAAGTTGGGCAATGGTCTTATAAAGATTTGCCGAAACGTTTTGCAGAATTTGGGACCGTTTACCGATACGAGCAGTCCGGTGAACTTCATGGTTTAACAAGAGTTCGTGGATTTACCCAGGATGATGCGCATTTATTCTGTACACCAGACCAGCTTTTGGCAGAGTTTGAAAACGTAATCGATCTTACACTTTACGTTTTCAAATCATTAGGATTTGAAGATTTCGTTACTCAAATTTCTTTAAGAGATCCCGATAACAAAGAAAAATATATCGGTTCCGATGAAAACTGGAAAAAAGCGGAAGAAGCCATTATCCAGGCAGCTGAGAAAAAAGGTCTGAAAACAAAAGTAGAATATGGTGAAGCTGCATTCTACGGTCCTAAACTGGATTTCATGGTGAAAGATGCGCTGGGAAGAAGCTGGCAGTTGGGAACCATTCAGGTAGATTATAATTTGCCGGAAAGATTCGATCTTTGGTACACCGGAAGCGACAACGAAAAACACAGACCTGTAATGATTCACCGCGCGCCATTCGGTTCTATGGAAAGGTTTATCGCAATTTTGCTCGAGAATACAGCAGGAGATTTCCCACTTTGGCTCGCTCCGGACCAGTTTACCATTTTACCGATCAGCGAAAAATATGTTGATTATGCAAAAAAAGTTTCACAATTGCTGGAAAATCACGATATTTGCGGCTTGATTGACGACAGAAATGAGAAAACGGGTAAAAAAATCCGTGATGCAGAGTTGAAAAAACTCCCTTTCATGCTTGTTGTAGGTGAGAATGAGGAACTTAACAACACGATTTCTGTAAGAAGAAGAGGCGAAGGAGATTTGGGCGAAATGAGCATCGAAGACTTTATTTCTTACTTTAAAAAAGAATCAAAAATTTAAAATTAACTTTAAAATTTAACACCATAGCACAGAAATTCAATTACCGAGGTAGAGGCCCACAACGGCGCGTACAGGAAGATTTGCACCAGATCAACGAAAAGATCCGTGCGAAAGAAGTACGTTTGGTCGGTGATAACGTAGAGCCGGGAGTTTATCCCTTATCAAAAGCATTAGAAATAGCCAAAGACCAGGAACTGGATTTGGTTGTAATTTCTGATAAAGCAGAGCCTTATATTTCCAGAATTCTGGATTATAAAAAATTCCTTTACGAACAGAAAAAGAAAACCAAAGAACTTAAAGCCAAGCAGGTAAAAGTAGTTGTAAAAGAAATCAGATTTGGTCCACAGACTGATGAGCACGACTACGAATTCAAGAAAAAACATGCTGAAAAGTTTCTCGAAGAAGGTTCAAAACTGAAAACCTATGTTTTCTTCAAAGGCCGTTCGATTATCTTTAAAGACCAGGGAGAAATCCTTCTTCTAAAGTTGGCGCAGGAACTGGAACATGTTGGAAAAGTTGATCAGCTGCCAAAACTTGAAGGTAAGAGAATGATAATGATGATGAGCCCGAAGAAACCGGCAAAATAGAAATTACAGATTTTAAATTTAATTCGTTTTAGATTTAAACTCAGAAAAGATATTGATAACAAACAGATAAAATTAAGCAAAATGCCAAAATTAAAAACTAAATCAGGTGCTAAGAAGCGTTTTAAGCTTACCGGAACCGGGAAGATTAAAAGAAAAAATGCTTTCAAAAGCCACATCTTGACGAAAAAAGAAACGAAGCAGAAGAGAAATCTTACGCAGACTTCTTACGTTGCTACTGTGGATGAGAAAAGCGTTTTACGTCAATTAGCCATTAAGTAGTTTTTTATAAATCAACCGGTTTATAAGAATTCACAAAAAATTCAGAAATTTTAACCCTGAAACGGAGCAAACAAGTGTAATGAAATAAATTACCGCCCTTTTCAAAAAAAACAATTTAAATTATGCCAAGATCAGTAAATGCAGTAGCTTCCAGAGCTCGCAGAAAAAAAGTAATCAAGCAGGCTAAAGGTTTTTTCGGTAGAAGAAAAAATGTTTGGACTGTAGCTAAAAACGCCGTAGAAAAAGCAATGCAATATGCTTACCGCGGCAGAAAAGAGAAGAAAAGAAATTTCAGAAGCCTTTGGATCACGCGTATCAACGCTGGTGCAAGAGAACACGGAATGTCTTACTCCCAATTTATGGGTGCTCTGAAAAGCAACAATATCGAACTGAACAGAAAAGTTTTAGCAGATTTAGCAATGAATCACCCTGAAGCTTTCAAAGCAGTTGTAGATCAAATTAAATAAATGTAAAATTTTTTGTTATCAATATTAAATCTCATACAAATTTGTATGAGATTTTTTTATTAGTTTTGAGGAATTGCTAATAAAAAATGAAAAAACTTTTTATCTTTTCCGCCCTTTACATTTCTATATTCTCTTCAGCCCAAACATTTATACAGGCTTATCAAAACAGGGTTGAGCAAATTACACAAACCAACATCAATACTTATCTTACCGAGTTTGCTGGTTTTGGAGTGAAGACCACTGGAAGTATTAACAACAACAATACATTTAATTGGCTGAAAAATAAATATCTTGGTTTTGGTTACACCAGCACTCAGATTTCAGAAAACGCGTTTACTTATAACGGGAATACCACAAAAAATCTTATTCTTACCAAGACAGGAACCAAATATCCAAATACTTATGTTTTTGTGTGTGGTCATTATGATACCATTGCGGGTCCTGGCGTAAACGACAACGGCAGCGGGACTTCGGTAATTCTTGAAATGGCCAGAATCCTGAAAGATATTCCCACCGAATATTCCATTAAATTTATCAATTTCACTGGTGAAGAACAGGGACTTCGTGGGAGTCAGAATTACGTAAATACCGTTGTAAACAGCACCAATCCTAAAATGGATATTAAAGTAGTTTTCAACATTGATCAGGTTGGCGGCGTTGCTGGCGAGGTGAACAATACGATAACCTGCGAGCGCGACACCAACAATACGCCTTCTACAAACAATGCCGCATCTAACGCTGTTACGCAGGAACTGATGAACTACGTTGCGCTGTATTCGCCACTGCAAACCAATCTTTCTTACGCTTATGGTTCAGATTATATGCCGTTTCAGTCAAACGGAGAAATTATCACAGGTTTTTATGAATATAATGAAAGCGCCACGCCACATTCAGCAAACGATACTTACGCGAATATGGATCCCGTATTTGTTTACAATGTTACAAAAGCCGCTTTAGGTGCAGTGCAGCATTTTGCTGTCGCAGAAACCAGCGGTCTTTCAACAAATGACTGTCCGCCGGAAAAAATGCTGCAGTCCTTGCGTATTTATCCTAATCCAGCCTCAGATTTTATCCATATCGAAATGTTGAATACGAACTTAAAAGACTATACATTCAGCGTTACCGATCTTTCAGGTAAACTTCTTATTAAATCTGAAAACTCAAAAAAAGTTGATATTTCTAAACTTTCTCCCGGAGTTTACTTGGGAACAATGACTGTTGATGAGCAGAAACTGACAAAAAAAATCGTAATTAAAAAATAGAGATAAAATTATAAGCATCTCACCTCTTCGTAAACACGCATCAAGTCTGTGGCAATATTTTCATCACTGAATTTCTGAACATATTCTAATCCTTTTTCCGCTCTTCGCTTTCGTTCAGCTTCATTGTTCCAAAGGAAAATAATCTTGGATTTAATGTCTTCAGTATGATGAGGATTGATGTAAACCGAATCATTTCCGCCTGCTTCCGGAAGACAGCTTGTGTTACTGGTAATAACAGATGTGCCGGAAAATAAAGCCTCTATCACAGGAATCCCGAAACCTTCAAAAACACTTGGATACACAAAAATTTCCGCAAGTTTGTATACCGCAGCCAACTCCTCCATCGAAACATTTTCAAGAAAAAAGATCTGATTCTGCAGCTTACTTTTTATAATAAATTTTTCTACTTTATTGAAATATTTGGTCTTTTTACCGATTACAACCAGCGGAATATCTGTTCCAGTAATAGCTTTTACAATATTTAAAAGATTCTTCCTTTCCTCAATGGTGCCTACATTCAATATAAATTTTTCAGGTAAACCGAATTTTTCTTTTACTGAATTTAAAAATTCCGAAGACTGCATTTCTTTAAATGATTGATGACAGCCCTGATAAACGATCCGTATTTTACTTTCAGGAACTTTCAGGAATTTAATGATATCGCGTTTGGTCTGTTCAGAAATTGCAATGATCAGGTCTGCCTGTTCAGCAGCTTTTTTAAATTTCCAAAAATGAATTTTACGGTCGAAAAAACTGTAATATTGCGGAAATCTCATAAAAATAAGATCATGAACCGTAACAATTTTTTTTATGGGTTTGTTATTCCATTTTAAAGGAAGCTCGCCTGAAAGTCCGTGGAAAATATCAGCATCAATATTTTGTGCATCTTTTCCCATTTTAAACTGTCGGGAAAAGTTACCTTCTGATGTTTTCTTAAACGAAACACCCGGTAATTTCAAAATCTCCTTCCCTCTTTCTGACTGCTCGTTATTGAAAATAACGTATTGGTTTTGAGGAAAATAAGTGGCCAAAACCCTCACCAAATCACGGGAATAATTTCCCAGACCCGATGCATTATTGAAAAAGCGTTTACCGTCGAAAGCAATTTTCATAACTGAATGCTTTTTTGAAATTCCTGAAAAGTTCCGAACTTAAATTTTTTCTGATTGAGATATTCTAAAAATTCATCAAATCTTTCTGTCATTGCTTTTCCTGTATTTTTGGTGGTAAAACCCGGAAGTTTAAACTTCTCTTCTTTAATCTCAGCAAATTCCCACGGATGAAAATAAATATTCAGGTAATGATCTTTATTCAGAACATCTTTCGAGAGTTTCTTATAAAAACTCAGCGGAAAATTATGAAAACTCAGCCAAAATAACGGGATGCGGAAATTGGGCGAAACAGAAGCCGGAATCTGCAGAACATTTCCCTCTTTGAAATAAGTCCGGGACACTTTCAGGTTATTATATCTTCCCGGCAAAAAAGTAGGATTTACCGATGAATTATAGGAAAATCCGGCTTTTTCAACTTCCTTATGATCCACGTGCATCATTCTGGGCATTCTTAATCCTGTAATTTCGGTATTGAAAAGTTCGGCAAGTCTCTCTTTTGATTTTTTTAAATCTTGAATCTCAAATTTTGAATGAAACCAAGTGTGAGAAGCCAGTTCGTGACCTTCGCTAAGCAACTGTTCAATTAAATCCTTATTATTTTCTGCAAAAACAACGGTGGAAAAAAAAGTAGCTTTTGCCTTATGTTTATTCAGTAATGCCAATATTTGCTGCAACCCACTTCTTGAGATCGCAAGCTGTTCTTCAAACGGAATTTCGCCTTTATATTCCAAAGGCATATCGAATTCTTCAATATCGAAACTGAGTAAAACCATCATTAAAAATTTTTGGAACGGATGATGTAATTAGGTCGTTCTTTCACCTGGTTAAAAATTTTGCCAAGGTAAATTCCCATTATTCCCAAAATAATGAGCTGAACACCGCCAAAAAAAACAACCGTCATGATAAGGGAAGCCCAACCGGAAATTTCCGTTTTTGTGATAAAGGAATGAATCACATAAATCCCGTAACCAACTGCGGCAATCGCAGAAAAAACAAATCCCAAATAAGCAGCTAAATAAAGCGGTTTCACGCTGAATGCCGTAATTCCGGTGAATGCAAACTTCATCATTTTTTTAAGATTGTAGCTGCTTTCGCCCGTTGCTCTTTCACCGGCAGTAAAATGAACGCCGGTTCTTCTGAATCCCATCCAGTTGGAAAGGCCACGCAGGAAAATATCCGCTTCGTTCATATTGCGCACCACATCCACCACGGAGGCATCCATAAGCCGGAAATCCGAGCCGCCACCTTCGCTCAGGTTTACATCGGAAATTCGGGTTAAAAATTTATAATACAACGTAGAAGTTTTGCGTTTGAAAGCTGAGATTTGCTTCGGATATGTTCGGATGGTATAAACAATATCAAATCCTTCTTCCCATCTTTTAATCAGTTCCGGAATGAGTTCGGGCGGATGCTGCAGATCGGCGTCCATTGAAATCATTGCGTTACCTGTGGAGCAGTCCATTCCGGCTTTTACAGCGTGCTGATGACCGAAATTTCGGGAGAATTCAATATATTTTACTTCATCGTTATTTTGGGCGAGTTCTTCAATTACTTTCTGCGTATCGTCGCGGCTTCCGTCATTCACGAAGATTATTTCGAAACGGTAGTTTTCAAGTGTTGAAAAAACGTCTTTTACCCTTTGATAAATCAGGGGAATATTGCCTTCTTCGTTGTGAGCGGGAATAACGACTGAAATTTTCTTCACTGCGCGGTTTATTAATCTAATTTATAATCTTTTCCGAAATCTTTGGTCATCAGTTCATACATTATTCTGAACCATACAATACAGCAAGGTAGCGCTTTTAAAGAATATTTCATGATGTAATTTTCTTTGATGTATTTCGGGAAAAGATCAGAAAATGAAAAGCACGTTAAAATGATAACAAAAATGAGCAAACCAATTATTAACGGTGATTTTTCTCTCTGAATAATGAACCAAATCATCACTCCGGCAACCGCAATAATATAAGTCGGAGATTCTGAACCTGAACTGAAAAGCACGATAAATAATAGCGTTGAAGCCAAAATCATCAGCTGAAAAGCAAGATTTTTATACTGTTTTATTCTTAAATATGGCAAACCGAAAACCAAAATGCCGGGAACAAGAAAAACTAAATTTGAGATTTCTGCATTTCCCAAAACTCTCCGTACGATTCCCATCAAAGAATAATCCTGACGGTTTCCTAAAACCTGGTTGGAAACATTTTTTTCTGAAAGCGACTGAAACCAATCTGCATAAGACTGAATTCCGAAATGAGGACTCGAAATCAACATTGGTAAAATCAAAAATAATATTCCGAAACCTAAAAGTGAAAGAATGAATTTCCATTTATTTTTAACGAAGAAAAATGAGGAAAGTCCGGCGATTCCGTATAATTTCACAAAAAATCCGATAAGAATTGCGATGGCAGATTGGGTTTCCTTTCTTTCGTAGACATAAACGGCCGACAGCATTAATAATCCGGTTAAAGCAATATTAAACTGCAGACTCACAGCCGCAGTGATGAATTCCTGAAGACAAAGCCACGCAAAAAATGCTTTTTTCGCACTGGAAAAAGGCAGTTTGTGAATGGCGAAAAGAAAAAGCGCAGTATTTGCAACATTCCATAAAACGATTCCCAACCAGTCGGGCAATACTGCGAAAGGCGCAATCAGCACACTGAAAAACACGCCGTAATGATTGGAGTCGAAATGAATCCCGGGATAAAGAAGATAAATATTTTTCTGCTGCAAAGTATTGGTAAATACATTCTTGAAGATCATGTAATTGTTATACTTTAACGGGCCGCCGATATATTTCAGGACCGCAGAAACGATAGAAATTAAAAGATAAATCCCAAAAATATATTTAGGATCTGCAATAAATTTTAAGAATTTATCTTTCAAATGATGGAGGATTAAAGTTTAAACAGCAACATTATTTTCTCTCAATGCATCGTTAAGAGAAGTTTTTTTGTCAGTAGATTCTTTACGCTGTCCGATAATTAAAGCACACGGAACCTGATATTCACCAGCAGGGAACTGTTTTGTATAACTCCCCGGAATCACAACCGAACGGGCAGGAACCCTACCTTTAATTTCAAACGGTTCCGGGCCTGTAACGTCTATAATTTTAGTGGATGCGGTAAGCACTACATTGGCACCCAAAACTGCTTCTTTCTCTACATGAACGCCTTCAACCACGATACATCTTGAACCAACAAAAACGTTATCTTCAATAATAACCGGTGTAGCCTGAAGTGGCTCCAAAACTCCGCCAATTCCTACTCCACCGCTTAAATGTACATCTTTGCCGATCTGCGCGCAGCTGCCAACAGTTGCCCAGGTATCAACCATTGTTCCGGAATCTACATAAGCACCGATATTTACGTAAGAAGGCATTAAAATTACTCCCGAAGCAATAAAAGCTCCTTCACGTGCAACGGCATGCGGCACTACGCGAACACCTTTTTCGGCATAATTTCTTTTCAACGGCATTTTATCGTGGAATTCAAAAGGACCTACTTCAATAGTTTCCATTTTTTGAATAGGGAAATACATCACGACTGCTTTTTTCACCCATTCATTCACTTTCCAGCCATTTTCTGTAGGCTCCGCAACACGAAGTTCGCCCAGATCCAGCTGACGGATGACTTCACGGATGGATTTTTGGCTGTCTTCATTTTTTAAAAGTTCGCGGTTATCCCAGATATTCTCGATGGTTTGCTGTAACATAATTTTGATTGGTTTATAAGAATTTAATTGGCGCAAATTTACAAAACTCTTCTTGCGAAAAGGTAAGCTTTGTTCCAATATCTTTCGTTAAGTGAAGAAATAATAACGCCTTTTGATGTAGATGCATGGATAAATTTTACTTCGCCATTGCTTCCGATATCGTGTACAATTCCTACATGGGAAACCCTGCTGCCGCCTGCTGTAGCGAAAAATACCAGATCTCCCGGTTTTGTATCACGAATATTGATCTGTTTACCTACAGTAGACTGATCTTCGGACCGGCGCGGAAGCTTTGTATTGTTTTCATTGAAAACCTTGGTAACCAAACCAGAACAGTCGAAACCAGCTGAAGTATTGCCAGCATATTTGTACGGAGCACCAAGATATTTTTGCGCATCTTTAAGAATTTCCTGAATCTGCGCATTTACTTTCCCGGAAAAATTAGACTCCAGGGGTTTAAGATCCGGAGTTTTTTTAACAGTTTTTGTAGGTACACTTCTTTTAACTACTGGGGTTGAAGTTCCACAGGAAACTACAAAAAATAATGCAAGAATTGCAAATAGAACGTTTTTCATTTTTAACAGTGAGGGTTTTTCAAAAATAGTAAAATTATTCACAAACTTACAAGAATTCCAATAATTTCCTTTACTATCGGGTGTTTTTACAGATTTTGATTTCTCTATTGATCCGTTTTCAAAAAAAAGGAATTATATTTAAATCCCAATTAAGAAAAATGATTATTTCTGAATTAAAAGAATTTTTTAAAAATCAAATATCTGGAATTTACACAGATGCCGAAACCAGCGAACTGTTTTCAATTTTTTGCAGCCAAATTTTAGGAATGGATAAATTTGAGTTGAGAATTTCTCAACATAATTCTGTTTCAGAAGAGCAAAAAGTAGTTTTTAAAAAGCTGATCAGTGAATTAAAAACTGGAAAACCTTACCAACAAATCCTGGGTGAAACCGAATTTTATGGACTGAAATTTTTTGTGGATGAAAATGTGCTGATTCCAAGACCGGAAACTGAAGAACTTTTGGAACTGGCAATCTCTGAAATTCAGAAAAATAATGTAACAGATTTGAAAATTCTGGACATTGGTACCGGAAGCGGGATTATTCCCATTGTTTTGAAAAAAAAATTTCCCGAAGCCGACGTTTCAGCAATAGATTTTTCTGAAAAAGCCGTGAAAACCGCTAAGAAAAATGCGGATTTTCACGAGGCCGATATTAATTTCATCCACCAGAATTATCTTGAAGAATATTTATCAGAAGTTTACGATATTATTATTTCGAATCCGCCTTACATTGGCATTGATGAGGAAAACGAAATTGCTGATTCTGTAAAGGAATTTGAACCCAAAATGGCATTGTTCTCTCCTACTTCAAATGCCCTGATATTTTACGAAAAAATTGCTGAAGACTGCAATAATCACCTGACAGAAAACGGAATGGTGTTCTTGGAAATTAATCAGAAATTGGGTGAGGAAACCAAAGCTCTTTTCACTGACGTTCTATCTGAAGTACATCTCATCAAGGATATTTCCGGTAATGACAGGTTTGTTTTCGGCAGGAAGTGAAGTGACCCAATCGGGCGCGAGCGAAGCGAGCGCCAAAAAGTGTAACTATAAATCTTGTGGAGAAAACCCGACAGAAATTCTAGCCCCGGTTGCAGTGGAAATCCTTTTTTGCGCGAGTGAAGCGAGTGAAAAAAAGATTGTAACGGAAAACGGGACGTCAGTTGGAAGAGAGAAAATGCTTTTGTTGCTCCTAAAAAGACTATCCGATTTTCTTCTTTACGAAAACCATATACGCCATATAAATAAGCGGCAGCGCCATGATTCCCAGGAAAAGTGAGTTTTCTATTGCTCTCTCCGGCTGTAGTGCGACCGCATAAAGCAATCCGAAAAATGCTCCGCCCATGTGAGCGGCATGACCGATATTATCATGTTCTCGCGGATTAAGCATACTGTAAACTGAATATCCGAAGTACAAAAGTCCGAAAATATATCCCGGAATCGGTATCGGTATAAAGAAGAAATAAATTCCCAGATCAGGAATCATGGCGATAGAAGCAAATAAAATTCCCGAAACTCCGCCACTCGCTCCAATTGCCGAGTACCAGGACTGGTTTTGATAAAGATAAAGCGAGAAAAGATTTCCTAAAAGTATAGAGCCAAAATAAACCGCTAAAAATCCTACTTCTCCGAAAGCCTGCAAAACAATAGGCCCAAAGAAATACAGCGTCATCATATTGAAGAGCAAATGCATTAAATCTCCATGTAGAAATCCTGCAGAAATTAATCGTATATATTCTTTATTGCCGCGGATTGCGCCAACATTGAATTTATACTTCTCGAAAAGTTGGTGGTTATTGAATCCAAAGTAACTGAAAATTGCAGTTGCAGCGATAATAACGATTAATATGGTACTCATAATTTAATTATCATAAAAAAGTTTCAGAAAAACCGAAACTTTGTTTATACTATTTCTGAAGTTAAACTTCTGGAGATTAATTTTTCGTGCATGGGTTTCAAAACTTCCAGACTGCCAGTTTTTACCGTACATTTTCCTTTATAATGAACAAGAATTGTGCATTGCTCAGCCTGCTCAAGCGTGTGTCCGCAGATTTCGATAAGTGCTTCAATAACATAATCGAATGTATTTACATCATCGTTCCAGAGAACGAGTTTATAAACTTCGTCTTCTTTTTCAAGCAGCGCCACTTCTTCATCGTATTCGCGCTCTGGTTTTTCGTAATCGTGAACTGAATTATATGTATAAAATCTGCTCATTTTCTTAAATTTCACCAAGTTCATCTGCCAAATCACTAAGAATATTGGGTTCTTCGAAGGTAAGTTCTACCAAATCCACGCTCTTGTTCTGCATTTTCAGAATTTTAACGTGATAATCATTGATGCTGAATTCCTGGTTTTCTTCCGGAATATCTTCAAGTTCATGCAAAATAAAACCTGCCAGTGTATTGTACTCCCCATCTTCTGAAAGTGGGAATGATTTCGGCAAATGTTCGTTAATTTCATCCAAAGGCTGAGTTGCCTGAACCCAAAACACATTCTCGCCAACTTTCTCTACAATTTTATCCTCGTCGTCTTCTTCATCCTGAATTTCACCT
>JAHRWY010000127.1:0-11290 GCA_019104935.1 Kaistella sp. | reverse complement strand
AATAATACAAATGTGAAAAGTAAATTGCGATTCATTACTGCAAAATTATCCCTTTAATTGTTAAGTTTAGTAGCTGTTTTTGTTAAAATTCGGTTAAAAATACACCGAATCACCTGAATATTAATTAAATATTAAACTCCCTTTTAGGATTTAGAAGAAAAATTAAAAGAAAAAGAAATAGGGATATACCTAAAAAATATTGATAATAATGAATTGCGTTTTGCGATTTTACCAATGTTTCCGATGAGGAAGAAGTTTTCGCCAGCGCATCGATAATCTGTGAGGTGGCATCGTCCAGACTGTTTCCGTCAACATAAGTTCCACCCGTTTCTTCAGCAATATTTTTTAGCGCATTGGTCTGTCTTTTAGAAATGACTGTTTGGCCGGTTAAATCAGTTTTATAACCCATCAGCTGGCCGAAGACATATTCAGGAATCGGTGCGCCTTCTTCGGTCCCTATTCCCACAGAAACCACCTGGATTCCTTCTTTATCCGCCAGTTTAATTGCCGCTCTTTCATTCCCTTCATTATCTTCGCCATCGCTGAGTAACACCACTTTACGCGAACCTTTTGCTACATTTTTAAATTTATCGGCCGTGGTTTTCATGCCGTTTAAAAAATCGGTTCCCTGAATTTTTACTACACTGGTTTCTACTCCTCCAACATAGGTTTCTGCTGCCGTGAAATCTGTAGTTAAAGGCATGATTGAAGTTGCTTCGCCCGCAAAAACCACAATTCCCACCTTGTCATTTTTCATTTTAAACATTGTGTTGATGATGATGTTTTTGGCTTGCGTCAGTCTGTTTTGTTCCACATCCTGTGCATTCATCGAATTGGAGACATCCAGAAGAAAAATAACATTGTTCATCTTCTGTTTCGTTTTTACTTCCTCCGAACCGCTCAATAGATCGACAATTGAGAGAATAAGGAAGAGCGATGCAACTAAATAAAGTGCAGGCAGAAATCTTGAAAAGGCTGTTTCTTTTTCGAACAGTTCGTTCTGGAATCTGGCTTCAGCAAAGGCTGTCTTCCTTTGGTTTTTCCACTTTACATATCGGGCAACAATAAAGCCCAGCAGCGGCAGAAGCAGCAGCAAAAGTAAATACCAGTTATTTCCTAAATACCAATTCATATTATGGTTCCAAATTCTTTTTCATCAACTTAAAAACTTATAAAATACCCATCGAAGCAGCGCATCGAGCAATAAAACTCCCAATGCAATCCAGAGAAAAATCCTGAAATATTCCTGATAATTGTACAGTTTTGTGGATTTAAGCTCAGATTTTTCAAGTTGATTTATCTCTTCATAAACCTGCTCCAGACTTTGGTTTGATGTTGCCCGAAAATATTTTCCGCCGGTTGTTTGTGCGATTTCACGGAGCACGGGTTCATCAATTTTCACTTCAGTTTCATTGAAGACCAAATCGCCGAAAATATCGGTTGCTGTTGGCATGAGCGCGTATCCGTTGGTTCCGATTCCAATAGAATATACTTTAATTCCGTTGCTTTTTGCAAGCTGTGCACCAACCTGCGCGGGCATTGCATTTTCGATGGTGTTTACCCCATCGGTCATTAAAATAATGATTTTCGATTTCGATTTGCTGTGGCGTAAATGACTCACGGCTACCGAAAGTCCTTCGCCAATTGCGGTTCCAGGCTGTAATTCAAGCGGATTGAGGTTTTCGAGCTCATCTATAAGAACCGCGTGGTCCGAAGTTACGGGAACTTTTGTAAACGCCTCGCCGGAATAGGTTACAAGCCCAATACGGTCGCCCGGTCTTTTATCAACAAATTTTTTCGCAATTTCTTTGAGCGCAGTTAAACGGTCGGGTTCCAAATCCTTAGCCAACATGCTGAGCGAAACATCCACTGAAAGCATAATGTCAATCCCTTTACTGTCGTCGTTGTCCTGAGAAATCGTGAAAGTTCTCGGGCGTGCCATTGCAATAATTAATGCAGTAAGGATGATGTATTTGGAGATTTTCAGAAGAAAGAGAACGAAAAGAATACCCTTGTTTTCGTGCATGTTCCGGATGGTGGGTACACGAACGCCGCGTCGCTTTTTCTTCCTTAAATCCAATATGATTAGAGGGATGAAAGCGGCGAACAGCAGTAAAAACCACGGACTGTAAAATTCTAAATTAAGCAAATCAAATGTCATTATACGCCTGTTCTTAATTGTTCGGCTTCCAGATCTTTGGAAGAACGTTTTACAAAGGTTTTTATATCATTGAAGTCGGCCTGCATTGTAGGCTGGTCGGGGAATGTCTTCGCGAATTTCACCAAGTCACCGCGCAAAAATATATTTTCAACAATCTTTTCGTTTTCCGGCGAAATGGTGTTGTTCGTTTTCATTACATCAATCAAATCATCCGTCAACAGAACATCTGCAGGAATTTTGTACTGTTTGGTAATGAAATTTCTAGAAATGTCGATTAATTCTACATAAAAAGACCGGTAATCTCCTTTTTCTATAAATTTTTTCTTTTTCAGGTTCTCCAGATCTTTTAATGTTTGGTTCGTCATTACCACCGGCGAATTTTTTCTGCGTCTTGCATACCGCACGAGGTAATAAATAATAAAAATAAGTGCCAGCAGCATGAGAACGCCTAAAATATACCATTTGTAAAGTTCCCAGTAATCTTTAACATCAAGTTTTACCTCTTTGTTTTTCATGATATCGTTGATTTCATCACCTTTCTGAGCGGTGTTGATGACTTCAACTTCGTAGGGAATGGTGTGGAAAAGCTGGCCGCCAATATTGAAATCGAGTGCGGGAATCGTATATTTTCCTTCTTCGAAAATGGCAAATTCAATTACTCTTTCGTAGAAATCGGGTCTTTTGCTGATGCTGTCTTTTATTTCTTCAAAATGAAAAGGCAACAATTCGTTTTGAGGCGCAGAAATTACATCTTTCCCCTGTAAATTGGAGATGTTAATCCTGAAAAGACCAACTTCGCCCAGCGCCAAAGTCTTTTTTTCGAGGCGTGAACCCAGCGTTTGCGAAAATACGGAAACATATAAAAGGGCAAATAAGATAAAATATATTTTTTTCAAAATCTGATTTCTGTTTTTATAAACTTTCTGAATGTTCATCACCGTTTCCTGAAATATTGGTAAAGGAATTTAGAATAATCTTCGCCGGTATTGATATTCATGAAACTGGCGGCAGAATTTTCGAAATCTTCGGTTACGCTGCGTACTTTCTGTTTTTGTTTCTCGGCGAATTCATAACGCCATCTTGCGCTCGAAGTGTTTGCCCATATCTGTCTGCCAGTTTCGGAATCCTGAAAAAGCGAATAACCGATATCGGGGATTTCACTGTCTTTATCATCATAAATCCGCATTCCCAAAAGCTGATGTTTTCTGGCTGCCACTCGCAAAATCTTCAGATCGTATTCATCTTCAAAATCCGAAAACATAAAAACAAGCGATTTTTTCTTGAAAATATTCATCATATACTGTAGTGCGCTGTCGATTTTCGATTCCGAAGGAACATAATCTGCCGTTAAAATATTACTGATAATGGCCAGAATATGCTTTCTGCCTTTTTGCGGCGGTATAACTTTATAAACTTTATCGGCAAATAAAATAAGGCCCACTTTATCGTTGTTTCCAGCTGCCGAAAATCCTAAACTTGCTGCAATTTCTGCCACAAATTCACGTTTCAGCTGGGTTTTGGTGCCATAATCCATCGATGCAGAAATATCCACCAAAAGCATCAGCGTAAGTTCGCGCTCTTCTTCCATTACCTTCACGAAAGGTTCACGGAAGCGGGCGGTTTTATTCCAGTCGATTCTCCGGATTTCGTCGCCGAACTGGTAAGGCCTTACTTCAGAAAAAGTCATTCCCTGACCTTTAAATGCACTGTGATACTGACCCATCAACGTTGCTTCCGACTTTTTTTTAGTCCGAATCTCAATCTGTTTTACTTTTTTGATGATGTCTTTAATCTGCATGATTTCTTTTTTCAGGAGCCCGAAGATTTTGTTGTTCTTTGATCTGCGGTCCCGCTTTCCGCTGTATCTTTTGCTCCACTTCGTTTCGCAAAAGGATGCCGCTTCAATCGGGGCTATAAATTTATTTTAGGATTTATTCCGATAATTAGGGAGCCTGTACTTTCCCCAAAATTCTGTTTACAATTTCATCGGCAGTAATTTCTTCAGCTTCCGCTTCAAAACTTAGTCCGATCCGGTGTCTCAGAACGTCTTTTGCGATTTCCTTCACATCTTCCGGAAGTACAAAAGCACGGTTTTTAAGGAAAGCCATCGCCCGCGAAGCGATTGCCAGGTTGATGGATGCTCTTGGCGACGCACCGAAACTGATGTAATTTTTAAGTTCTGCCAAACCATAATTTTCCGGTGTCCGGGTTGCGAAAACCATATCCAGTATGTATTTCTCAATTTTTTCGTCAAGATAAATCTGGTTGATAAGATTTTTCGCTTCCATAATATTGTGGAGCGATATCACAGGTTTAATCTCCGGTTGGTGCGATGTGGCTACCATTTTCATAATCTTTCTTTCATCCTCGAAATCCGGATAACTGATGGTGCATTTCAGCATAAAACGGTCGCTTTGCGCTTCCGGCAAAAGGTAAGTTCCTTCCTGATCAATTGGGTTCTGTGTCGCTAAAACCAGGAAAGGTTTTGGTAAAGGCATGGTTTCGTCACCGATGGTTACCTGTTTTTCCTGCATGGCTTCCAGAAGTGCCGACTGTACTTTCGAAGGTGCACGGTTAATTTCGTCAGCGAGTACAAAATTGGCGAAAATAGGTCCGCGTTTTATAGTAAAATCGTTGTCTTTTATATTGTACATCATGGTTCCCACAACGTCTGCCGGCAAAAGATCCGGTGTAAATTGAATCCGTGAAAAATCGCCCTGAACTGCATCTGCAAGTGTTTTAATAGCCAATGTCTTTGCCAAACCAGGAACGCCTTCCAAAAGAACATGTCCGTTGCCCAAAAGACCGATCAGTAAACGGTCTACCATATATTCCTGTCCGATAATTGCTTTGTTGATTTCCTGTTTCAGGAGGGTGAAGAAGTAATTCTGTTCTCTTACTTTTTCGGTGAGTTGTCTTATATCTTCGGCCTGATGTAATTCTGACATAGTGTTTTTTAAAATTTAATGTGTAAATTTCTGATAAATACCCTCATCAGTCAACATAATTGGTGCCAAGATTGAGTTAAAGTTTTGTTAAACCCGCTACATAGGCTGCTGCTGAAAGGATTTGAAACACTAATGCTTTAAGAATAGTGGAAGCAGTTTTAGCAAATATTATTTTTAACTTCATTCAAATACTTTGTCTTTGAAATGCATTTTTGTCTTTTCCAGTTAATTACCTTATTTTTGAGGATTAAAATAATGTAAAATGAACTATCATTTTCAGGCACACCGGCAAGTCCGCAGAAATCTTCTGGAGATTTTGCAGAATGCATCGCACAGTGATTTAATGCTGATTCCGGATGGTTTTAACAATAATATTTACTGGAATATCGCGCACACGGTAGCGACACAACAGCTACTGTGTTATTATCTTAGCGGAAATCCCTTCAGAATCGATAAATACTGGATTGAAACCTATAAAAAGGGCACACTTCCGAACCTCAATGTGCAGCAGTCGGAAGTTGATGATCTGGCTTTTCTGCTTACAGAAACCTCAAAAATTTTGATGAAAGATTACGACGCCGATTTTTTTGCAGATTACACGCCCTATACGACGAGTTTTGGGTTGGATCTGAAAAACATTCAGGATGCAATTATTTTCAACAACATGCACGAGACCTTACATTACGGTTACGCGATGGCCCAAAAAAGAGCCATTATCGGCGAAAAATTTTAAAACCTATATCAACCCGGATAGTTAATTTTTAATTATTCCATACATTCAATTTAATGAAAGACGACTTTATTTTTGGTTTGCGACCTGTGATGGAAGCAATAGATGCCGGAAAAACCATAGACAAAATATTTCTGCAGAATGCGTTGCAGGGCGAGATTTACCAGGAACTCAAAACGCTCTTGTCGAAACACAACATCCGCCCGAATTATGTGCCGGTAGAAAAACTCAACCGTTTTACAAGGAAAAATCACCAGGGCGTGGTCGCTTTTATTTCAGATGTTCCTTTTGAGAAGATTGAAGATGTGCTTCCGCAGCTTTTTGAAGAAGGAAAAACTCCTTTTATTTTGATTTTGGACCGGTTAACCGATGTAAGAAATTTCGGTGCGATTTGCCGGACAGCAGAATGTGTGGGGATTCACGCCGTTGTTTTGCCTGAAAAAGGCGCAGCGCCAATAAACTCTGATGCGATAAAAACCTCTGCAGGCGCAATTTATAACCTGAAAATCTGCAAAGAAAAAAATCTGGCGCATACCGTAGATTTTCTTCAGCAGTCGGGTGTACAGGTTTTCGCGGCTACAGAAAAGGCGCAGAAACTTATTTATGATGTAGATTTCACTCAGCCCTGTGCAATCGTAATGGGAAATGAAGAAACCGGAATTTCTAAAGAAGTTCTACATCATTCCGACGAAAAAATTAAGCTTCCGATTGAAGGAAAAACACAGTCGCTTAACGTTTCTGTAGCTTGCGGCGCTATTTTATATGAAGCGGTTCGCCAGAAAATCGCAATGCCGATATAACGTATTTAACTCCAGTATCTCTCAGTTTTTATCGGTTAGCATCAAATTTGAATTCAAAAGAATTTTTAACTTTATTAAAAATTAGGAGTTTATGCGGAGCAGTACGGTTTCAAAAAGCGAGGTGCGCAATTATGTAAAAGAAATAATTCGGGGGAAGATAGTAAAACTCGAAAAGTTTCTTGATTTTACCCTGGAAGCCAGCCGTGAAATCAAGAAAACTCCAAAGTATGATTCCATCCGCGAGGAAATGCAGGAAGAGATTTACCAGATGCAGAAACAGTTGGCTTCACTTAAGGATCTGCAAAGAAAAATGACTAAAGTGCTTAACACTTCCACTGATCGAATAGCACTTGGATCTGTAGTTTTCACCAACAAGGCAAGGTTTTACATTTCGGTCTCCCTGGGAGAATTTTTCTATGAAGGCGACCGTTTCTATGCAATATCTGAGGAAAGTCCCATGGCAAAAATTTTATTCGGAAAAAAAGCGGGCGACTCATTTGTACTGAACAATATTGCCCAAACCATCGAAAATGTAATGTAAAAGTTAATATAAAAAATCAGAGATAATAATTTAATGGGAAAAGCAGAAATATTAAAGGAAATCATTGAAAGCAGAAGAAGTATTTTTCCAAAGGATTATACTGGCGAAGAGATCGAACAGGAAATTCTGGATGAGATCCTTCGCTCCGCCACGTTCGCTCCACATCACAAACGTACCAAACCGTGGCGTTTTAAAATCTTTAAAGGCGAAGAAAAAACCAGGTTGGGAGAAAAACTGGCCGAGATTTATAAAAATACAGTTGCACCGCAGCATTTTCTCGAAAAAAAATATTTAAGTATTTCTGAAAAAGCAGCAAAAGCAAATGTAATTGTTACAATTTCTGTGAATTTCAGTGGATTACTCCCGGAATGGGAAGAGATTGCTGCTACAGCGATGGCGGTTCAGAATATGTATCTTACCTGCACCGCAAACGGAATTGGCAGCTACTGGAGCAGCCCGGGAATGATTAAACATCTTGATGAATTTTTAAATTTAGAAGAGAATCAAAAGTGTTACGGGTTGTTTTATATGGGAAAAATATAAATTAAAGCTGTAACTTTTTATTTGGCAGGCCGACTGATTTCCAAACAATTAATCATCAAAAACTTTAATCAATGGAAACTTATGGCTACAACGACCCCGAATCCCAAAACCAAAACTTCAGTAACCGAAATTACCGCTCAGAAAAGAAACTCGCAGCAGGATTGTTGGGGATTTTACTCGGGACTTTTGGTGCCAATAAATTTTATATGGGTTACATCAACGAGGGAATCATCCAGATTGTTCTGAATATTGTAACGTGCGGAATCGCCACTGTAATTCCATTTATTGAGGGAATTATTTATCTTACCATGAGCGATGAGCAGTTCGACCGGACATATATTCAGGGCAGAAAAACATGGTTTTAAAAATTTAGTCACCAAAAAAATCTTTCAAATAATTTGAAAGATTTTTTTGATTTTTCAGCAAACCGGACGCTAATTTAAATTTTTACTGATTAAGTAATATCGCCGCTTCTTTTGCTGCGTAAGTGAAAATCATGTCGGCTCCTGCTCTTTTGATGCAGGTTAAACTTTCGATAATTGCTTTATCATTATCGAGCCAGCCGTTTTGGGCAGCGGCTTTCAGCATCGCATATTCGCCACTCACATTGTAAACCGCAATTGGTAAGTCGATTGCCTCACGTACTTTAGCCACAATATCCAGATAAGGCATTCCGGGTTTTATCATAATGATGTCGGCGCCTTCAGCAACATCTTTCATCACTTCATCCATGGCTTCACGGGAGTTGTGAAAATCCATCTGATAAGTTTTTTTGTCCTTGGGAATGTCCTGGTTTTCTTTTGGTGCAGAATCCAATGCGCTTCTGAATGGTCCGTAAAAAGAACTCGCATATTTTGCGGCATAACTTAAGATTCCAACATCAGTGAAACCGCCTTCTTCAAGACCGGTTCTTATAGCGGCAACTCTGCCGTCCATCATATCACTGGGGGCCAAAATGTCTGCTCCGGCTTCGGCATGAGAAAGTGACATTTTTACCAGCGCATCATTCGTAGCGTCATTGTCAACTTTTCCGTTGGTAATAATTCCGTCGTGTCCGTAGATCGAGTAGGGATCCAGAGCAACGTCCGGCATTACAATCATTCCCGGAACAGCGTCCTTGATGGCTTTGATGGTATTCTGCATCAGGCCGTTATTGTTCCAGGATTCGGTGCCTTTGTTATCTTTTAAATTTTCAGAAACTTTCATGTAAAGGTTTACTGCTTTTACGCCCATGCTGTATAATTCCTGGCATTCTTTCACGGTAAGATCAAGGGTTCTGCGGTAGATTCCCGGCATTGAAGGGATAGATTCCTGAGTATTTGAACCTTCCATTACGAAAATAGGCATTACCAAATCGTTGGTAGTGAGTACTGTTTCCTGCACGAGGGATCTAATGGAGGCGTTGGTTCGTAATCTGCGGTTTCTAGAATATATAATCATGTTTTGGAATGGTATTTGGATTTAAACATGCAAATTTAATTATAGTTTTACAAAAAAAGCTATTAAAATAAAATTCAATTTCTTACATTTGTAAGGATATTTATAAATATAAAGTTCTATAAGGTGAAAAAATTATTATTTTCTATCATATTAATCGGCAGTTTAACTGTTTTTTCGGAAAAAATTTCCGCACAGTCTGTTAGTAAAGAACCGATAGTAGCTTCTCTGAAACCAGAGGAAGCAGTGATGGTAGCATATCCTAATCCTGCCCGGGATTTTATTATTGTAAAATCTAAAGATGCTTCTTTAAGAATAAAATCGGTTACCTTTTATTCTATTCTCGGGATGGAAGTTGCTGAATATACCCTTAATAAAAATTCGGCAGAGATAAGACTCGACAGGTTAAGACCTGGAAAATATCTTATGCGCTATACCATGAGCGACAACACACAGAAAGTTACACAAATCGTAAAACAATAAAATTTGAATCCTGAAAATTAACTTTCAGGATTTTTTGCGTCTTCTTTATACGTCTGGGAAATCTTAACTGTAAAAAAATCCCTAATTTTGCTGAAATGGAAACACGCGAAAAAATAGTGATCATTGGCGGCGGATTTGCAGGTCTGCAGCTCGCCAAATCCCTGAACAATAAAAGAAAAAAGGTGATTGTTATCGATAAAGTAAACCATCACATGTTTCAGCCTCTTTTTTATCAGGTGGCGTGCGGTCGTATTGAGCCCAGTAATATTTCTTTTCCTTTCCGAAAAATTTTTCAGCGTTCCCGAAATGTACAGTACCGAATGACGGATGTACAAAAAATTCTTCCGGAACAGAATAAAATTATTACCGAAGATGCAGAGTTTACTTATGATAAGTTAGTGATTGCCACAGGATGTAAAACCAATTTTTTCGGAAACGGAAAGATGGAGCATCTTACTTTCGGAATGAAAAATACCCAGGAAGCTATCGCAATCAGGAATCACGTTCTCCTCACCTTTGAAAGACTCATCATTGAAAGGAAACGGAGCGACGATGGAAACTGGAATATCGTAATTGTAGGAAGCGGCCCCACTGGTGTAGAACTTGCCGGCGCCTTCGCTGAAATGAAAAAAGATATCCTGCCACGCGATTATCCTCACATGAACTTCGATAACCTCAATATAATTCTTGTAAGTTCTACCACCGCACCGTTAAGTGTGATGAGTGAAGAATCTCAGCAGATGTCGGAGAAATATCTGAAAGAATTGGGCGTGCAGTTTATGAGCGACGAATTTGTAACCGATTACGACGGGGATAAAGTATATATGAAAAGCGGTAAAACTATTGCTTCCAACAACGTCATCTGGGCGGCTGGTGTAATCGGAAATATCATTGAAGGACTGAACCCCGATGTAATGATAAGAAACCGTTATAAAACAGACCGGTTCAACCGTGTGTTGGATTACCAAAACATTTACGCTATCGGCGATATAGCCTATATGGAAACGCCAAAATATCCTCAGGCACATCCCCAGGTGGCAAATGTTGCCATTAACCAGGGGAAAAACCTTGGCAGAAATTTTCTCCGAAAATCAGAAAATGAATGGAAAGAATACGAATATAATGACCAGGGCAGCATGGCTACTATCGGTAAACACCGCGCTGTAGTCGATTTGCCGGGTTTTAAATTTCAGGGTTTTTTGGCGTGGTATTTTTGGATGTTTCTGCATTTAATGCTCATTCTTTCCGTAAGAAACAAAATCGCCATTTTCTTTAACTGGATGTGGAGTTATCTGAATAAAGACTCTTCACTGCGCCTCATCATTATCCCAAATAAAAAGAACAATACCGAACAATGAGAATCGATATTATAAGTGTTTTGCCGGAACTCATGGAGAGTCCGTTCAGAACTTCTATCCTGAAAAGAGCAGTTGATAAAGGTTTGGCAGAAGTTCATTTTCATCACCTCCGCGATTTCGGTTTGGGGAAACACCGCCAGGTAGATGATGCTCCGTATGGCGGAAGTGCCGGCATGGTAATGATGGTTGAACCCTTAGACCGTTGTATCTCCGAACTGAAAGAACAGCGAACCTACGATGAGGTGATTTATCTTACTCCCGATGGGGAAACTTTAACCCAAAAAATTGC
>JAHRWY010000121.1:0-9057 GCA_019104935.1 Kaistella sp. | reverse complement strand
CTTTTCTGAATTGGGTATCTGCCTTGTAATAATCTTTTATCTGAACCAATGCGGGCAGAATATATTCTTTCTTTTGCTGGACATCCTGAATATTATTCATCAGGAAATTGCTTTCATCCAGGTAATCGATGTTTATAATCTTTCCGTTCGCCGCATCCAACTTAAGTTTTACATCCTTATTTTCCGAAATAAAATTAACCGACATGTTTCCTTCCGGAAAATACAGCTTCATCATTCCCGAATACGGCTTTGTAACAGCAATTTGCCAACCGTTACCCTTTCTCATCTCTTTGGTTGTAAGGATGTCTTTTGAACCGTTTAATGAGTACAGATAAACTTCTTTAGGATTAAAGCCTGCGGGTACATCAATATTAATTTTGAACTGGGCAGACAGGGAGTTTACTAAAAGTAAGGCTGAGATTGCAACAATTTTTTTCATAAGGTAAATATAAAAAAACCCATCGTAATTCGATGGGTTTATAAAGCTTTAAATTAATTTATACAATTTTTTTTCTTGTTTTATAATGGTAATAGCACATAAATAATATGGCAGCCGCCGCCAATACATATACATACATGTCAATTGGTGACGCAGGAGTACCGGGACCTACACCACCACCACCACCAGGTGGAGAAGGAGCAGGTGGTAAAGGTTCAGCTTTGTAAAATACCGTTCCTATCACGAGACAAAAGAATAGTAGAGATTTATTGAGAAATTTCATAATTTGTGTTTTATATTATCTTACAATTTTGGAACTAATTTTTTCACCCTTTTCTGAGACAGCTGTAACAATATAAGCACTGTTCGCTTTCGCAAGATTCAAAACATAATCTTTGTCTGCCAATACTTTTTTCTCGGCAAGAATTAACTTCCCACTCATGTCATACACTTGGATATCGGCTGTTTTCCAATTTGGATCAAAATGAACCACAAAATTGTCGATCAACTGGTGATAAACCACTTTAGTACGTGAAGGTTTCGCAGTTCCATCTGTTCCTAATACACCACCAGGCTTTCCGTAGAACAGGCTGTATCGGTCTGAAGTAACTGGGATCACCTGATTCTGTAAAATCTCCATCGCTTGACCATTGGGAGATTTATAATAGAATCCTGTACCTGTAGATAATTGATGAACTCCATTTTCAATTAGTTCGGTATTCTCTCTAATTTCAAATTTTAGTGATTTAATGCCGCTGTTATATAAAGCTAAAGGAACCGCTTTTCCTAAAAAATCGTTTTCATTGGCTTCATTAATATATAACCAGTAAGCATTAATATAATTCATATCATAACCGCCATTCACCGCATCTTCTTCAAATGTACCAATGATATTTTGGTTTCCTAAAACAGACTGCGCAGTTTGCTCAGCAGTATGACCTGTAATTGCAGAAGGGTAAACCGCGTAATATGTCCTTGCAAGTTCTGTACCATCATCACTTAGTGCAATAACGCCAAGCTGTTTTACCGTACCATTAGCATCAGCGCCTTTGCCGGCATTTACAGAATATCCTGTAGTGTTATTTCTGGGTGTAGATTTAAATCTTCTTAAATTATCAAAACTTAAAGTTTTATCGGAACCCACCTCAGCATTATTGTTTCTGAGCTTTACCACAAACGTTTGCATGGGTTTAATTATGAGGCCCACATCACCCACAGGAACAGGTGCACCGGATGTAAAATTCACATATTTGGCGCCGGTTGAGAATGTTCCGGATGGAAGGGTAACTACAGTTCCCGGATCGTAGCGAATA
This sequence comes from Kaistella sp., assembly GCA_019104935.1. Lineage (GTDB taxonomy): Bacteria > Bacteroidota > Bacteroidia > Flavobacteriales > Weeksellaceae > Kaistella. The sequence continues at coordinate 7,305 of JAHRWY010000121.1, read as the reverse complement.
CCCTGGATGGATGAAATACTATTGTTATCAGTTATTGCACCATTTTCTATAATCCCTATAAACCCTAAATCTAAATTAGTAAGATACGGGTTACCAAACTGATAAATATTTCGGCCAAAAGTAGCAACTGACCATGGATTAGCAGGAGCTGCAGGATAATCCCAATCATCCTGAAGGTATGAATTGTAAAGTTCGTTATATGAATTTACAGCGTTACCCGTTGCACCAAAATTAACGCCATTCGCGGCATTAATTAACTTTTCCGTTACCCCGTTAGTGAAAGGGATTCCTTTAAGGGTATATACAGTACCTGCTAGAGTTGGTGCGTTTGCAGGCATTGATGCTGGCGGATTACCAGAATCAAACCCGTTGGAACCAAGCATGTAGTAAGTGGTACTTTTGGGAGTTAAAGAAGAAATATTCAGGTTATCTGAAACAGCTGTCAAATTATTCCAGGTAAGGACTTCGTTTTTTGAATATCTGACATTTGAAAATGTTTTCCCTAATGTGCCGATACCTGTACCTGAAAGTGTATTGATTGTTTTATTATAAAAAGGAAGTGCAATTTGCTGGTAAGTACCGTGTTTAGCGGTGCGGTATTCCTTATCCACTATCGCAGAGATATTGCCCTGTGCAATTCCGTTAATGTAGAGTTGGCCATAAGTAGAAGCTGCGTAGTTCGCAGGATCATTTAGTCTCAGGATAATGTTACCTCCATCGGTTTTATTGCCTGTTCCGGCATTGTCTAATGTTTTCAAAACATCAGTGGCAGCGCCTTCAATCATGACATTGCCCTTCACATCTAAAATACCGCTTCCTTTAGTCTGTAAACCGCCTCCGTTATAAACAAGCGCGTTTTCACCGACATAAAATATACCCGAATTGTCCACATGGACCATGACCTGGGCGGTACTTTGTAAACTTAACGCCAGGAGCGCTACAGTAAATAGATTTCTTTTCATTTTATGTGTGTTTGTGTTTTTCAAATAACTAATTATTCACAAACAAAGATATTAATTAATTTTTTAATATAAAATAAATAGCAGAAAATCTTAAAACTTAATATTAGCTTTGGTAAGCACTATTTCATCCTGAGCTTCAATATCGAACATAAAATCTTCCAATACTTTTTCTGTGGCACCCCTCAGACCCCGGGCTCCCAAACCTTTTTCCATGGTTTCTTCTACAATTGCCTCAATAGCCTCATCTGTGAATTTAAGATTTACACCATCCATCTTGAACAACTCTATAAATTGGTTGATGATCGAATTTTTTGGTTCTTTCATAATTCTTATCATCGTCTCTTTTGTAAGTTTATCCAGATAAGTCACTATTGGGAATCGCCCCAAAAGCTCCGGAATAAGACCAAATTTGCGTAAATCAATCGCATTAATCTGACTTAAAATGTAATCCTCATCTTCAGCTTTATTGAGTTTTTCAGCACTGAAACCTATGGCCTGCTTATTCAGGCGTCTCTCAATAATTTCTTTAATCCCGTCGAAAGCTCCACCGGCAATAAAGAGAATGTTTTGAGTATTTACCTGGATGTACTTCTGATCAGGATGCTTTCTACCGCCTTGTGGTGGCACGTTTACGATACTTCCTTCCAGAAGTTTAAGCAATCCCTGCTGAACACCTTCTCCGGAAACATCTCTTGTGATGCTTGGATTATCAGATTTTCTGGCGATTTTGTCGATTTCATCAATAAAAACGATACCTTTTTCTGCTTTTTCCACATCATAATCGGCAACCATGAGAAGACGAGACAAGATACTTTCCACATCTTCACCAACGTAACCTGCTTCAGTAAGAATCGTAGCATCTACGATACAGAACGGCACATTGAGTTCTTTGGCGATTGTTTTTGCCAAAAGTGTTTTACCGGTACCCGTTTCACCAATCATGATGATATTGGATTTTTCGATTTCTACTTCCCGGTTTTCATCCTTGGCGTGTAAAAGTCTTTTATAATGATTATAAACCGCGATTGAAAGCTGTTTTTTGGCTTGGTCCTGCCCGATAACATACTGATCAAGGAACGATTTTATTTCCTTGGGTTTCTGTAAATCCGAAATACTTTCCGCGGCGGAAAAACCGGAGGACGGGGTATTCTCCATAATTATAGCATGCGCCTGCTCGATACAGTTTTCGCAGATAAAACCTTCGTTTCCGGAAATCAAGATCTGTACTTCGTTCCGTTTTTTTCCACAGAATGAACACTGGTTGGAATTCATATATTTTTTATAACTTTTTTAGTGAGAATATTATTCAAAAAATTTGTCAAAGCTTTTTCGACTTTGACAAAAATTTTGGTTTTTATGAGTTTATGATTTCATTCTGAATTTCTTTATATTCAGAATCCGATAATTTCAATCGGGAATTTTTAAAATTCATATCATCCATTTTATTGATCGGAATAAGATGAATGTGGGCATGAGGAACCTCTAATCCCACTACTGCAACGGCAATCCTTTGGGAAGGGTAAGTCTTTTTCAGTTTTTCTGCAACGGTTTGTGCAAAACTCCAGAGATTTTTAAAATCCTCGCTCTCGAGATCGAAAATAAGATCTACTTCTTTCTTAGGAACCACCAGCGTATGTCCCTTAACCAAGGGCATTGCATCCAGAAAAGCGAGATGATTTGCATCTTCTGCAATTTTGTACGCAGCGATTTCGCCTTCGATGATTTTTGTGAATATGGAACTCATGATTTTGGGTTTGATGCTGCTCTTTAATTTAAGAAAACAACGGTTTGTAATGCCGCAAATTTACAACATAATTAAAAAACCGGTGAATAAACCTTTAAATTTCCCCAAACACTCTGCTGATTTTTATAAAGAAATCTCCAAAACTTCGAAAGAAAGCTTGTTTCCGTTTGGCAGTACAATATCAGCAGTTTCCCCCACAACTTTTCCTAAGAGACCTTTCGCAATCGGCGTGTTAATGGATATTTTCCCTGCTTTAAGATCACTTTCGTTATCCGGCACCAAAGTGAATTTCTGTTCTCCTTTTGTCGTATTATTTTTCAGTCTTACGGTGGTTAAAATTGAAACTTTCGAAGTATCAAGCTGCGATTCATCAATTACTTTCGAATTGATAATTAAATCCTTCAGTTTAGAAATTTTCATCTCCAACATTCCCTGCGCTTCTTTTGCAGCATCGTACTCTGCGTTTTCCGAGAGGTCGCCTTTATCTCTAGCCTCAGCAATCTGCTGGGTAATTTTTGGTCTTTCAATAGTTTCCAACTGTTCCAGTTCCACTTTCATTTTGTCCAAACCTTCTTTGGTAACATAACTTGCCATAATTTCTTTTAATTTGCGTTAGTATAAAAAAATAATCCGACATTTGCCGGACAATGATTTCTGTTTGTATTCGTTTTACAAATATATAAATTTTATTTTTAAATGAAAAGAATTATTTCTACAGTCATTTTACCAATTATACTCATTTTCAGCGCCTTAAACATCAGCTCCTGCAATGAACGCGAAGAAACCGTAAATTGCTTTCCCGACGTTCCCGTGAATGTTATTTTAAACATCAATTTGCCCGCGTATTATAATTTACAGAATGTAAACGGCTGGATTTATGTTAGCCAGCAGGAATCCGGAACACGTGGTCTCATCGTAGTTCGTACCACAAACGGATTTAAAGTTTACGACCGTAATGCACCGCACATCTGCCCCGACACCAATACAACACTGAGTGTAGAAAACAACATTAAAATCGCTTGTCCAAAAGATGGTGCCGAATGGATTCTGATTACCGGAGAACCGATAAAAAACGCGCAGATCGCGCCAAAAACTTACCGGTATAATTTCGATTCAGCTACCGGAATCTTAACTATTTTCAACTAAATTTAACACATGAAAGCTGTCATTCAAAGAGTTTCTGAAGCCTCCGTAAAAGTTGAAGGTAAAATTGTTGGCGAAATTTCGAACGGTTTGCTGCTCCTGATCGGAATTGATGAACTTGATGAAAAAAGTGATGCCGATTGGCTCGTACAGAAAATCCTGAATCTTAGGATTTTCGGCGATGAGGAAGGAAAACTGAACCTTTCCGTCACAGACATTGCAGGCGAAATACTTTGCATCAGCCAGTTTACCTTAATCGCAGATTATAAAAAAGGAAACAGACCTTCGTTTATAAAAGCTGCCAAACCAGAAAAAGCAGTCCCATTATTCGAATATTTTAAAACTGCGGTTGCCCAATCTGGTTTAAAAACAGAAAGCGGAATTTTCGGAGCCGATATGAAAGTTTCTTTGCTTAACGATGGTCCCGTTACAATCGTGATGGATTCTAAAACGAAAATTTAAACAGTACCTTCTTCTATTCTTTAAAAAAATATTTTGCTTTCAAATTTTAGATAAATTTGAACAAAATCATCATTTTTTTTATGAATAAAATTTTAATCCTTCTTTTCACATTGGCACTTTTTTCCTGCACAAAAAAAGAACCGCATCTTAACACTACAAAATCAGACAGTACCAAAATCATTGAGTCGATTAATGTTGTTAGGATGAAAATAAACGACAGCATCCGGCTGAAAAACAACCAAAATATTTTTGCAGATCTGAGCGGAACGCATGTACTAAAATTCAGTTCTGATGAAAGCCCCGCAATTAACGGAAAAGTAAATTTCGAAAAGACAGGCCGGGATTTATATACAATTTCAGGCAGCGGGAAATCCGGACAAAACACTGTAAAAATTGAAGGCATCATCAACCGTGTTTCAGCCAAACATCTTAACTTTGAAGGGAAAATCATTCAGAACATTAACGGAAAAACCTATACCAGAACCAAGAAAACGACTTTTCTGGACGAAGGAAAAGGCAACTTCTGGCGGCTTCAGGACAAAATTAATGGTTCCGGATTTGTTGAGTACATTGATATTTACTTTTAAGAAACCTCAAAAAATTAAATTATGCTGAATTACGAAATCTCGGGCACAGGCAAAGAAAAACTGGTTTTACTGCACGGTTTCATGGAAAATCTGATGATCTGGACAGACATGGAACCTTATCTTGCTAAAGATTTCACTTTAATAAAAGTTGATCTTCCCGGGCACGGCCTTTCTAAAGTGTACAATGAAATCCACAAGATGGAATTCATGGCTGAGGAAATAAAAAAATTAACTGATCATCTGAAACTCGGAAATTTTCATCTTTTGGGACATTCCATGGGCGGTTATGCATCCTTGGCTTTTGCCGAGAAATATCCGGAGGTTCTCAAAAGTTTGACCTTATTCTTCTCGACCTATTTTGCTGATGATGAAGAAAAGAAAGAACAGCGCCGGAAAAGCCACCGAATCATTCGGGAAGCTTACCCAAACTACGTAAAAGCAGGCGTTCCCAACTTATTCAACGCAAATGAAAAAGATATCCTTGAAGGCAAAATTGAACTGGCTAAAGAAATAGCACTTTCAACTAAAACAGACGGCGTTCTTGCAGCCGTGAAAGGAATGACAGAACGGGTGGACAGAAAATCGGTTCTGGAAAACTTTTCGGGAAAAACTCTAATCATTGCCGGAAAACACGACCAGGCTGTAAATGTGGAGAAAACGCTTAAAAACCTGCCTGACAAAACCAACATTAAATCTTACCTGCTCGATTGCGGACATAACGGACATTGGGAAAAACCGGCAGTTTGCGCCGCAATCATCAACACCGAACTGCTGCACAATCTACCCAAAAATTTAATCTTTTAAAATCCGATAACCATGGAAATTCTGTCAAAGATTTTAATCGCAATTGTGGCACTGGAACACCTTTACATCATGTACATGGAGATGTTTGCATGGGAGACTTTAGGAAAAAAATCATTTAAAGGCGCATTAAAAGACGAACTCTTCACACCAACGAAAGGCTTGGCAGCAAATCAAGGTCTCTACAACGGATTTTTGGCTGCCGGACTCATTTGGTCTTTATTAATTAACGACTCCAACTGGTCAACGTATGTTGCCCAATTTTTTCTGTCATGTGTAACCGTCGCAGGATTGTATGGCGCTTTTACTGCTTCGAGAAAAATATTTTTTGTACAGGCTCTGCCGGCGATTTTAGCGCTTATTGTCCTCTTGATGAAATAATTTAAAAAGAGCTTTAGAAATCTTCTTCAGCAATTTTTTCTTTAAAATCTTCAATCGTTTCTTCGATGGATTTCCTGTATTTTCCGCCGGCTGCATTGATGTGACCACCCCCGTTGAAATATTTACGGGAAAACTGATTCACATCTACATCTTCTTTGGAACGGAAGGATATTTTAATGAAATCCTCATACAAATCTTCCATGAAGAAAGCGGAAACCTGCGTTCCCATGATGCTTAATCCATAATTTACAAAACCTTCGGTATCTCCCTTCTGGAAGCCAAACTCTTTCAGCTCGTCACGTTTCAGCCATAAGATCGCGACTTTACCTTCCTTCACCACTTCAACCCTGCCTAAAACCAAAGCAAGAAGATGCAGTCTCGAAACCGTATTGGTATCCCAGGTATTTGAGGTAATCATTGCCGGATCAGCTCCTTTTTCAATTAAATTAGCGACAATTCTGTGGGTGGTTGCGCTGGTCGAACGGAAACGGAAACCGCCTGTATCCGTCATAATTCCGGTATAAAGACATTCGGCGATATCCTTATTCACCAAATCGGTTTCATTCAGCGAATCGATAAAGTGATAAATCATCTGGGAAGTCGCGGGAATTTTAACATCCGAATACACAAAATCGAAATTTTCAGGCTGCTGGTGATGATCGATCAAAATCTTTTTTGCTCTGGCTTTTTCAATCCACGGGCCTACCAAATTTCCACTTCGGTGCGACGCGTTAAAATCGAGAATAAAGATTACATCTGCATTGTAAATGGCTTCACCTGCCTGTTTTCTTTTATAATCTGCAATGATGATTTTCTTTGCATCGGGTATCCATTTAAGGAATTTCGGGAAATCATTGGGAACAATTACATCAGCCTCCAGACCTTTCTGGCTTAAGAAATGTTTCAGCCCCAAACTCGAACCAATTGCATCTCCATCCGGGTTATAATGCGTAATAATCACAATTTTGTTTCCGGGTATTAAGAGTTTTTGAATCGATGAAATTTCTGAAGGCGTAAACATATTGATCTGAATTTTTAAGACTCCAAATATAAGTTTTTATCATCAAGCGTACACAAGCCTCTTGGGAAGAAGTTAGATACATTCTCTGAAAATAATTCAAATATGTTTGCAGAAAGTAAAAACTTTCATATATTTGCAGTCTGAAAAATAAGATATAGTTTTTACTAAAAAATATTAGCAATGAGCAAGAGAACATTCCAGCCA
>JAHRWY010000064.1:0-3119 GCA_019104935.1 Kaistella sp. | reverse complement strand
TTTCGACGACCTCCATCAAAGGAATATCATGAAACTGGAGCGTATTTTCCGAAACGTTGAATTCTTCGGTTGGAAAATACAAAGTCTGGTCGATAAGTTCTGAATATTTAATTTTCATTATTGAGTAATCGTATGTAAGTGTTAAAACTGCAAAGTTGGTAAAAAAAGTTGGTTTTCAGCGAAAAATTAAGGAGTTTTTGGAGTTCGATGCTCATCATACAAAAATGAAAATCACAAAACAAAAATAAGCAGCAATTTACGATTAGTGCGTAACAAATACGACCAGATCACCTTCTCCGTAATGTATAATCACCGTTTCTTCTGCAGCGAAATTCCTGGTACCGATTCTCTTTGAAAGGTCCAGATTTTCGTTTTTCAGCGGCCAGTTTAAACCTTCAGTCGTAATATTCTCTGTAACCGGAAAAGGATAAAGCGAAACTGTTTTTCCTTTCACGTTTTCTAAAACCAAAGTTTTAGGTGCGAAAAAATAGGTTGAAAACTCATCAAAAAAAGTGATTTTCAATTCATTTTTAAAGAGAAAAGCTACGGTTAAGTTTCCGAGAAAATGATCCATTTCACCGCCGCTTGCACCATAAACATCAACTGTTGAGATGCCTTTCTCCCGGATGATTTCTAAAGATTTCTGGAAATCTGTTTTATCCTGATCGGGCGTGAAAATAAATTTTTCATCGTAAAGCACCTCATCACTGCCGGTATGCGAATCGAAATCACCGGAAATAAAGTCGAGCTTTTCCAGCGGAAAATTCTTCTCTTTTAAATAGTGAAAAGCCCCGTCGGAACAGGCAATCAGCGAATAACCAGCGGTATCGGGAAGATGTTCGGGCGGTATCCCGTTAATAAAAAGCAGGGCTTTATCGGTCATTGGGATTCCAGTATTCTTCGGATTCATTATTGATTTTCGACATATATCTTGCCAACACAAAAAGGTAATCCGAAAGGCGGTTCAGATATTTGATGAGTTCGGGTCTCACTTCTTCAGATTCATTCAGAAAAACCAAACTGCGCTCGGCTCTTCTGCAGACGGTGCGGCAAATATGCAGGGAAGTTGCGGCTTTTCCTCCACCGGGAAGAATAAAATACTGCAAGGGCTGCAGTTCTTCCTCAAAAGCATCCATCCAGTTTTCGAGTTCTTCGATTTCGGTATCAGAAATCATTAATGCCAAGCGCGATTTCCCGTTGGCTAAAGTTAGTTTATCGGTAGGCGTAGCCGATTCGGAACCTACCGTAAAGAGATCGAACTGAATTTTCCTGAGCTGTGCCAAAACTTTTTCATCTTTAATTTCAGTTTTTGCAAAACCAATAAATGAATTGAGCTCATCGATTGTTCCGTAGGATTCAACTCTCGCTGAGGCTTTGGAAACTCTGGTTCCGCCATATAAAGCCGTTTCGCCTTTGTCACCCGTTTTGGTGTAGATCTTCATAAAATAAGTTTTAAAAAATTGATTTTTGTTTGTAGAATATCAGGCAGTCCATTTTTTAGATTTCTTCATGTACCGGATACTGAAGTAATATACGGCAAAGACCAGCACCGACATTATAGCCAAAATATTTCTCAAATCAGCATCATCATGTGTAAAATGTGGATATTTAAACAGCAGAATAAGCACAATTCCGGAAAGCCAGATAAACTGGGTATTGTATTCCTTGATCAGCCATCTTTTCCACTTGAAATTCATCGATGAAAAAGTTTTACTTATTCCCGCGAAATTAGGAATCCAGCGGTGAACATGTTTTGTGTATTCGGTAAAACCTTCGCCAAACTTTCCGCGCAGGAAATGTTCTTCTGCCAAAACAATACACTGGTAAATAAAAAGAAAAACCGGCATTACAACCGCTACGAAATAAAGCGAATTTGCCAAAATCCCTACACCCAGAAGCATCAGGATATTCCCGACATAAAGCGGATTGCGGACATGACTGAAAATACCTTCTGTCACCAAACCATCAGCGTACACCTTTTTATCTTTGCCACCGCGAACAATATAAGCAAGACCAATCGTGGCGCCGCGGATTAACTGCCCAGACACCGTCACCACCAGTCCGAGAACGATTGGAATCCAGTAGAATTTTCTTCCGAGATGATCTTCCCCAAACAGCGGCGGCGATGGAAGAAACAGCAGAAGATAAAGAACGATGAAGAGCTGGTTCCTGTATTTAAAGAAAAAATTGCCAATCCGTATCATTATAATTTTTTTGCGATGATTCCTGCGAAATTATACCATTTAAAAAACACCTCTGTTTCTTCGAAGCCTGCTTTCTTCAGCATATTTAGGTTTTCACTCAGTTTATAAGGGATTAAAACATTTTCCAGGGCTTCTCTTTTCTGGGAAATTTCGAGTTCACTGTAGTTATTGCGGCGTTTGAATTCGTAATAATATTCGATGAAACTGCGGTTAAAAGATTTTTCCTCGGTGAGGATTTTTTCAATCAAAATGAAGGCGCCGCCTTGATTCATGCCTTCGTAAATCTTGCGGACAATCTCGAGCCGGTGAATGGGACGGATGAACTGAAGCACCAAAACCATACTTACTACTGACGCATTTTGTACAGGAACATTTTCAGTTAAATCCGCAACTTTTAAATCTATTTTACGATGAAGATTGAATCTGCTGAGTTTTTCCCGGCATTTGCTCAGCATCTCTTCTGAATCATCAATTCCGATGAACTGAATTTCTGGATCTATTGATTTATCCATTAAAATCATGGTGGTTCCCGTGGAACAGCCCAAATCATAAACGTACGTATCCTTTTTTGCAAAATCTTTCGCCAGTTCGCTTGTCATGCGCTGCATTTCGTCGTAATAAGGCACCGAACGGTTGACCATATCATCAAAAACGCCAGCCACTTTTTCATTGAACTCAAAATCACCTGGCTGATCGATTTTCTGGCGGAAAACTTCATCATTATTTTGTGTTTTGGACATGATCTGTAATTTTTACTTATCAAATATAAAGATTGCACGGCATTATCTGCACAAAATTCTGAACTATTGAATTTTATCCCGTATAATCTTCCACAAAACCCGGTTATAGCTTCTGAAGAAATTGATATGTCCGACCTTTTTTTCTGGAGATTCAGAGACTTTTATTTCTCTGTAG
>JAHRWY010000238.1:0-7112 GCA_019104935.1 Kaistella sp. | reverse complement strand
ACTTGCTGCGCTGAAATACCGTTTTCATATTCGCGTAAATTTTTTAGGCATGGATAAAGATGATGCTGAAGAAGCCTTTAAAAATTACAGAAACCAAAATCCTAAAAAAACAATAGGAGCTTCAAAAATTTACAATATAACCACCCGATTTTGGCACCGGATTCTTTGGATTTCCAAAGTTAATTTAGAGAAAAATATTTCGAATCTTACTGCCAGAGAAATTCAGAATATCATCCAAAATCTGTGTGAAGACGAAATGTCAGTTTCTGGAAAGTCGACGTATAAAGACGAATTTGTAACTGCTGGCGGCGTGGAACTTAAAGAGGTTGATTTTAAGAATATGTCTTCTAAAATCCTCAGTAATTTTTATCTTGCCGGTGAAGTGCTTAATATTGATGCTGTTACAGGCGGATTTAATTTTCAGGCCTGCTGGAGCGAAGCCTGGTTGATGGCCCAGGATTTGAATTCTAAAGGAATAATCCGCCCGAAATGATTCTGTAATCATTTATTTTATTAATTTTGGGCAGCTTAACTTTTTAAAAAATGAAGAAATACTTTTCAATATTCACTTTACTTGTCATCCTTAGCGTAACTTCTTGCCAAACAAGAGTAGTAAGCCAGCAGAAACCAATGCAGAAAAACTCTCTGGAGCTTTATCAGAAATATACGTTCCAGACCAATGACGGTAAACTGACCAAAATGGAAGTTCTGAAGCAGGATGATACACAGATCTACGGAAAAACAAAAACCGGCGAAGATATTGTGATCGCAAAAGCGGATGTACGGGAAGCCAGAAAACTTGATGTCTTTTCATCAATTGTAGTTGGATTGGCTGCAGTTGCTGCCGTAATATTTGTTCCGATTTAATCAAAAAAATTACGAATAAAAATAAGAAAGACTCAGTATTGTACTGAGTCTTTGTTGTTATTAATGAGCTCAATTATTTAAAAATTTTCCCCACAATATTGCCAATTTCAACAAAATCATCAGCATTGCCGATATCGCGGGCCTGTTTTTCGTATTCGGATTTTGTTTTTCTGGACGGGAAAATCAGCAAATAATTTCTGTACCTAAAATGATCGTTGAGATATTTAGGGACATCCTGCATTTGCGGCAGGAACGAAACCATTTCGCGGTTCGCCATAAATAAAATCAGGGCATCGTTTTCCTTCATCTTTTCGAAGATTCTTTTCATCTCATTCCAGTCGTTGAAAATGTAGAAAGAAGCATCAATATTTACCTTTTTCCTAATTTTTTCGATGACTTTGATGGTTTTTTCGTTCCCGTAAAATTCTATTTTCGTACCGGAGTTCCTCGCGATATTCCAAACTTTCAGCAAAGAATGGAAAAATCCGGATTCCAGATGTACTTTTTCAGGAAGTATAACAAAATACCGCTGAATGGTAGAAACGGGCTGCGAAGCGTGATAAACAAGCATGTTTGCAGAGATATTATCCAGATATCCGCCGTACAGATTGTGTACGAAACTTTGGGAAAAACCTTTGTCCGGATCTACACCAATCATCAAATCCGTAATTTCGTATTCTTTAATTTCGTTATTTACGCCTTTAATTACATCGGCATCATATCTTGTAAGCGGTGTAATTTTTACATCCGCTGCGGCGCCTATGTTTTGTGCCTGATGCAAAAGTTTTTCAGCATTCTTTTTCGAGGATTCGTTTTTTTCTTCACTGATAATATTTAAAACATAGATGTTTTCTTTGTTGTTTTTTGACTTAAGAAGGAGTGAAAGATTGGTCATCGGTTCTACAGTAACCGGATGGTTTACAGCGAGTAAAATATTTTCAGCATCCGGATTTGAATCGGTAATTGGGTTCTCATCCTCTGATTTTACAAGTTTTTGAGCATTTTTCTGGGTAACAAAAGAAGAAACAGTACAGGAAACTAAAATGAGAAGAATACTTCCGTTCAGCACACTTTCATCCAGAAGACGGATCGGCTGGCCTTCTTCGGTCTCCCCAATGATAATGTTATATCCAACCATTACTATAGCCAGAGTTGCGGCGGCATGCGCAGCACTTAAGCCAAAAATTACGCCGCCCTGTTCTTTTGTGAGTCTGAAGGTTTTTTGAGTGGCAAAGGCTGCAAGGTATTTCGAAAGCACTCCGATTACGGTCATTAAAAGAGCAATTTCAATGGTTTTGCTGTCTTTAAAAAAGATTTTGAAATCGATCAGCATACCTACACTGATGAGGAAAAAAGGAATAAAAATAGCATTTCCTACAAATTCAACCCGATTCATTAATGCTGAAGTATGAGGAATGAGTCTGTTTAGCGCCAAACCTGCGAAAAATGCTCCGATAATAGCTTCTACACCGGCCAGTTCTGCCAGAAGTGCAGCCAGATAAATCATCACCAGAACAAAGATATACTGGGAAATACTATCATTTACTTTTTTGAAAAACCATCGGCCTACAATCGGAAAACCGAATAAGACCACAGCACTGAAAAGTACCATCGAAACCGAAAGTTTGGTCCAGAATGCGGCATCAACTTCGCCCTGGGTAATTCCTACACAGACTGCCAACACCAAAAGTGCCAGAATATCAGTAATCATTGTTCCACCTACGGTGATATTCACAGGAAGGGATTTCGCAATGCCGAGTTTGCTGACTATAGGATAGGAAATGAGCGTGTGTGAAGAAAATATACTGGCAAAAACAATAGAAGTAAGCCATGAAAAATTAAACAGAAAATGCGCAGACAAGATCCCAAGGATAAAGGGAATGGCAAAGGTATAAAAGCCAAAACTTACACTTTTCCATTTGTTTTTCTTGAATTCGGCAAGATCAATTTCGAGACCTGCCAAAAACATAATATAAAGCAGCCCGGTTGTTCCTGTGACTACAATACTGCTGTCCCGGGAAAGAATATTAAAACCGTTTGGCCCTACTACAGCACCCGCAATGATGAGCCCAAGCAGGTGCGGAACTTTAATTTTGTTCAGTAGAATCGGTGCAAAAAGAATGATGATCAGAACGACCAAAAACTTCAGAACCGGATCTTCCAGTGGCAAAGAAAAATTGGCGACACTTAGAATGGTAATCATAATTTGGTTTTTGATTTTTCTAACTCTAGGGTAAATTTCGCGACACAGTTATTATTTGCGCTTACCTTGCGGATACCTTTTAGGCTGTTTGCCTGAAGATTATTCCAGATCAGATTAATTTCTGTTCTTCGGGTCGAAGTAGAATCTTCTTTTGACTGAAGATTAATTTGCGAATCACTGTAACTGCCGCTATAAACTTTCAGGTTGCCGGATCGGTCGGTAACTTTTGCCAGAACGGTTTTTCCGTTTTCAGAAAATTCCCAAATATCGGTTCTTTGGTCACCAATTGCATGTTCCGGGCAGTTCGATTCGGTACAAACCATTTTGCCGTTCCATTTTCCAGGGATATTTGCGGGCAATGTATTCACCACTACAGAATCTGCCTGAGTGATGATGCTGTCGCGCATGGCGAGTAGATTCCGGTATTCATCTTCTTTGGCAGCAAATTCTTTTTCTTTCTGGATAAGGCTGTTTTCTCTTTCTTCCAGTTTTTTCTCTTTCTCAGTGTCGGTGCACGAAGTGAAAGGCAGCAGTAAAATAAAACAGATAATCGACAGAATCCTCATGAGTAAATATTTTGGTGTTTTTAAAAATAACAAAAAAAGCCAAGACTGAAAAATCCTGACTCTATTATTTTTTTGTGAAGCGCTGCAAAATTAGGCTTTCATTTTTGCAATCACATCAATTCCGCCTTTGGTTTTATCGCCAATTTTACAGATGATTTCTGTATCGAGAGGTAAAAATACATCCATCCTGGAACCGAATTTAATAAATCCGAATTCGTGGCCGGCTTTTGCGTTATCACCTTCGTTACAGTAAAATACAATTCGTCGTGCAACATAACCTGCAATCTGACGGAAAACAACTTTGTGATTGGTAAGACTTTCTACCGCTACAGTGGTTCTTTCGTTTTCTGTGGAAGATTTTTCGTGCCAGGCAACCAAATATTTCCCCGGATGGTATTTTTTGTAAATAACCTTTCCTGAAACGGGGTAACGGCAAATGTGTACATTGAGCGGAGACATGAAAATAGAAACCTGAATAGCTTTCCCTTTAATAAATTCGTCTTCATCCACTTCTTTAATCATCACCACTTTACCGTCAACCGGTGCAATTACATTTTCTTTATGATCCTGAATATCGCGGTTTGGCACTCTGAAGAACCAGAATACAAGACCATAAATAATTAAAAGCGGAATAATAATCAACAGCGACCATTCCCGAAGAAAATAAACCGAGAGAAATGCTGCGGCTGCAAATACGATGCTTGCAACGATAATGGTTCCTTTTGATTCCTTATGTAGTTTCATGGATTTATATAAATTTTTCTAAAATAAAGTACAAATATACAACAGGCGCACAGATAATAAAACTGTCTAAGCGATCCAGAATTCCGCCGTGCCCGGGAATTACATTTCCTGAATCTTTTACCCCGAAATTTCTTTTCAGCTGGCTTTCTACCAAATCACCAAACGGTGCAAATAAAGAAACCAAAAATCCTACAACAATCCAGTTACCACGGAGATCGGGATGAAATCTTTCAATGAAAAAAGCGACCACCAAAGTTAGCAGAACACCGCCGGCAAAGCCTTCCCAGGTTTTTTTGGGAGAAATTTTAGGGGCCATTTTATGTTTACCGAAAAATTTACCGGTGAAAAATGCAAAACTGTCACTGCTCCAGATCAGAGCGAAAAGAAAGAATACCTCTAAAGTGAAAGTTTCATTTACCACAGAAAATTTCGGTAGCCCTAATGCGAAACCAAAGGGCAGTGCGGTATAAATAACAGTGAAAATAAGTTTTCCGTTGTCGTAGTATAATTCCTTTGAAAAACGGAATAAAGTAATAACAGCGATTACGATAAGCGAAAGTGCCAGAATTTCGGATAAATTGAAATCGTAATAAAATCCGTGTTGAAAGTATCTTTTGGAAAAACGGTAAAAAACAAAAACGATGATGGGAAATACCACCCATTTTTCCCAGCTTTTAGGGTTGAATTTCATCATTCTTACACATTCCCAGGCTCCCAGAAAAAGAAATATCGTGATTAAACCGTAATAAAGCGTGTGTGGCTGAATGAGTCCCGGCGAAATTTTATTGATCAGGCTGGCACCCCAGGGTGTTGTGCACAGAATAACCAGCAAGCCATATAAAGCACCTCCGAAAATGCGTTGAACTAGATTTTTATCCAAAATTGAATGATTATAAGTTAAGAGGTTGAAAACTTTGAATTAAAAAAACTCAAAGAAATTAATCTTCGAGCAAAAGTAAGAAAAGTTTTGTATTGTCTTTGTTCGGGGTATCTAATTTTGAATTTCCGCCGCTGATGGAAGTTAGGTTTCGGATATTTCCGTTGCGTTTTATTTTAGCCATTGCATCGTTCAGATTGGTAACAATCTGCGAAACATTGGCCATAATAATAATTTTTTGCGGAAGTCTGGAAGAATGATAATGCAGAATATTATTGTGAGAAAGCATAATTCTGCCATCATAAGCAATTAAATATTCGCAGGTGATAAATGCGCAGTCATTAAAAAGTTCGAGCTCTGTGGTGTAGGGAACCTTTACCACATCGAGAAAATTCTTAAGATCATGATCCCAGCAGAACACAGATTTTATGTCTTCAATCTTCAGTATATGATTAAGGGTTTGAAGCGCTTCTGCCTCGTCACCACAATAATTAAAAAAACCTCCGGAATGCGTAAAAAGTTGCGCAAACTTGTAATCGAGATCAGCGTTTTTCAACTGATCACCAAGTTTTACCAAATCCTGATTCTCATCATCCTCAGGCTGATTCAGTATTTTTCCGACAATTTTTTTGAAGAGGCTCAAGTTCTATTGGTTATGTAAATATTTAAACAAAAATAGAAAATATTTATTCAGGCTATAAATTTAATAAAAAAATCCTGATAATTCACCTGCAAAGGCAATTATCAGGACTGTTTTTATATCTGAGTGTTAGATTCCGGTCCTAATACAGTGCCGGGAGTCTCAGTTTCTGGCTGCGTATTGGAAACCGGATGTTCCGTTAATTCCGGATCCCAGGCACGCTTGCCGAAAACTTCTTCTAAGTCTTCGCGGAAAATAACTTCTTTTTCGAGAAGTTTTGCCGCAAGTGCATCCAACTTATCCCTGTTTTCAGTCAGGATAGTTAAAGCTCTCTGGTATTGGGTTTCAATGATTTTTGAAATTTCTTCATCAATCATTTTTGCGGTCTGTTCAGAATAAGGTTTTCCGAAATTGTATTCAGACTGGCCCGAACTGTCGTAGTAAGAAATATTACCAACTTTGTCATTCAGTCCATAAATGGTGACCATGGCCTGCGCCTGTTTGGTAACACGCTCCAGATCCGAAAGTGCTCCTGTGGAGATATTTCCGAAAATAGCCTGTTCTGCAGCCCTTCCTCCTAAAGTTGCACAAAGCTCATCATGCATCTGCTCAGTGGTGGTTAACTGTCTTTCTTCCGGCAAATACCATGCTGCGCCTAAAGAACGTCCTCTTGGGACAATGGTTACTTTTAAAAGTGGCGCTGCGTGCTCTACTAACCATGAAATAGTTGCATGGCCAGCTTCGTGATATGCTACTCTGCGTTTTTCAGAAGGTTTGATGGCTTTGTTCTTCTTTTCGAGACCCCCGATAATTCGGTCGATCGCATCAAGAAAATCCTGTTTTGTTACAGATTCGTGACCGTTTCTGGCGGCGATTAAAGCCGCTTCATTACAAAGGTTGGCAATGTCAGCACCACTGAATCCCGGAGTTTGTTTGGCCAGGAAATCACGGTCGATATTTGGCTCGAGTTTAATTTTAGCCAGGTGAACATCGAAGATTTCTCTTCTCTCGTGAAGTTCTGGCAAGTCAACGTAAATAGAACGGTCGAATCGGCCGGCTCTCATCAAAGCTTTATCTAAGATGTCGGCTCTGTTAGTTGCTGCCATAATGATTACATTGGTGTCAGTTCCGAAACCGTCCATTTCTGTAAGTAACTGATTCAGTGTGTTTTCGCGTTCGTCGTTACCACCTGTAAAATTACCTTTTCCTCGGGCT
>JAHRWY010000248.1:0-9098 GCA_019104935.1 Kaistella sp. | reverse complement strand
CTTAGCTCAGTTGGTTCAGAGCATCTGGTTTACACCCAGAGGGTCGGGGGTTCGAATCCCTCAGGGCCCACAAACTCCTCAAGAAATTGAGGAGTTTTTTTGTGCTTAGGATCTAACATTAGATTTAATGGATTTCTTATTCCTTTCTATATCATTTTCTGAAAATATACTTTTATAGGTGTTCATTTATGCGTCGCATTATATTTTCAGATTACCATCAGCACGATTCCTTTTAAGAAAAATAAGATCGATGTAAAAGGTTATAAAATAATCACATCACAGTATTGGAAAATTTATTAAATTTGCAGCATGCTAAAATACAGACGGTTATAGAGTTAGCTGCGACAAGAAACCGTCATTTCTTATTAATTAAAACCTCCGGAACCCCTTTTAATAAACATTCTACAGAGCTTGAGCCGTAGTTGCCCCGTACTTGAGCCGTAACATCCTGTAGTCTCCTTAATGTCCCCTTCATATCCTCCCCATAAATACTTCTGGTCAACAGTATATCAAAAGGATAAGTCCTCACGCTTTTTAACGGTCCCCAAAAAACAGAAAACCGACTGCCGACTAATCACAAAAAAAATTATTAATTTTATATCAAAACACAGATATGTTGGTAAAAATTTACGGAAGTGCCATTTTTGGAGTCTCTGCGCAAACGATTACAATCGAAGTCAATGTAGATACTTCAGGAGTGGGATATCATTTGGTGGGCCTGCCCGATAATGCAATTAAAGAAAGCAGCTACCGCATTTCTGCGGCTTTAAAGAACGTCGGTTATAAAATACCGGGCAAGAAGATTACCATCAACATGGCGCCCGCCGACCTGCGGAAAGAAGGCTCGGCATACGATCTCAGTATCGCTTTAGGCATTCTGGCCGCTTCAGAGCAAATCAGGGCTGAAGACATCGGCGATTACATCATCATGGGAGAACTTTCGCTGGACGGTGGACTATTGCCAATTAAAGGCGTTTTACCCATCGCCATCAAAGCCCGTGAAGAAGGTTTCAAAGGAATTATTTTACCCAAACAGAATATCCGCGAGGCAGCTATTGTAGATCAGCTGGAGGTTTATGGGATTGAAAACATCAGGGAAGTCATCGGTTTTTTTAATGAAGGAATTCCACTGGAAAGAACAACCATCGATACCCGCAAAGAATTTCAGGATAAAATCAACTTCTTTTCCACCGATTTTTCGGAAGTCAAAGGCCAGGAAACCGCAAAACGCGCAATGGAAGTTGCCGCAGCAGGCGGACACAACATTATCTTAATCGGTCCGCCAGGTAGCGGGAAAACGATGCTCGCAAAAAGAGTTCCGAGTATTCTTCCGCCTTTAACCCTCAAAGAAGCCTTAGAGACCACCAAAATACATTCGGTAGCAGGAAAAATAGGAACAGAGACCTCTTTGATGACCGTTAGACCCTTCAGAAGTCCGCACCATACCATCTCGGACGTGGCTTTAGTTGGTGGCGGAAGCTATCCGCAACCGGGAGAAATCTCCCTGGCGCACAACGGCGTTTTATTTCTGGATGAAATGCCCGAATTTAAAAGAACCGTCCTCGAAGTCATGCGCCAGCCCTTGGAAGACCGCGAAGTCACCATTTCACGCGCCAAATTTACCGTAAATTATCCCGCAAGCTTTATGCTGGTAGCAAGTATGAACCCCAGCCCGAGCGGTTATTTCCCGGATGACCCCAACAACACTTCCTCACAGTTTGAAATGCAGCGGTACATGAACAAACTTTCCGGACCGTTGCTCGACAGGATTGATATTCATATTGAAGTCCAGAAAGTGGAATTCAACCAGCTTTCTGACAAGAGAAAAGGCGAAAAGAGTGATGAAATCCGGAGCCGTGTTTTAAAAGCCCGCGAGATTCAGTCCAAAAGATACCATAACTCCGAAATTCATTACAACGCCCAAATGGGTCCCAGGGAAATTGAAAAATACTGTGAACTCGATGAAACTTCCCAAAATCTCATCAAAACTGCCATGGAAAAACTAAATCTTTCGGCAAGAGCCTATGACAGAATCCTGAAAGTGGCCAGAACCATAGCAGATTTAGAACTCGAAGATACCCTCAATTCAAGTCACATCGCAGAAGCCATTCAGTACAGAAGTCTCGACCGGGAATTTTGGAATGTATAACACACACAAACTTTAATTAACGAAAGGTTTTATAAGCTTCTTGTTTTTTTCTTTGTTTTCAAAACCTAAATTATAGGAGAAACCAACTCCCAGGGTCTGTTTCATCTGAAGTTTCTGCAGCTGATCATGATCGTAAAGCAGATCCAGACTTACCACGGTGGAAATAAATTTGTTGAACCTGATGTTTAAAGTTCCGTTATAAGCGATATCTACACGTTCCGGATGAAAGACGTAATTACTGAAGAAGTTGATTTGATTGACCAGATTAATGTCTTTATAAATTTTCAGTCGGTAAAGAATATTTACGAGCGCACCTAACTCCGAACGCACACTTTGCCCATCACGTTCCAAACCATATTTGCCTGCTTTCTGCAGAAAAGGATCAGTAACAAAAGTGAATTTACCGTTCACAGGCCGGAAGATCACCTGGAAATTCTCATTCGGGTTGTACGAAATACCTAAACCGGCGTTTAAATAACCGGGAGCCATAAATCTTGAAACGCGGTCGGCGAATTCCGGATCTGGCGTTACGCTGTAATTGTAACCGGGAGAAAACTGCGATAAAAACTGAAAACCGGTAGAGAGATAGAAGTTTTTACCGACATCATATCCATAATTGGTCATAAGGTTAATGTAATCTTCAGTTTTTCTTGAAGATTCACCCTGAGACGTGACAAACCCGTAACCCAGCTGCAGGTTGTTATCAAGGAAATGCTTTCTGTTTTTGTAACTTAAATTATAATTAATTTTCCCAATGATGCCAATGTTGTTATTTCCACCCGAATTCCAGTTAGAAAAAGACGATTGGTTAAATACCAGATTATTCTGCCCAAAATAAAACCATCTTACCGGTTCTTTAAGTTTCAGAAGGTTATAAGGCGTAATCGGGATATCTTCCGTTATGTTGGAAATCACCACTTTATCGCGGATTACAAGGGTGTCTTTAAAACGGACATCAAAGTTGATGAGTTTAGGATTCGCCAGACTGTCCAGATCTAAAGCTACGGAATCCCATCTTTGCTGAGAAATAGAATCAATCTCTTTTAAAATATTTCTGCCATTTTGGGAATAGGCGGGCAACGCCATCAATGTAAGAAAAACGATAATAAACTGTCTCATAGACTGCAAATTTAATGTAAACAAATAAAACCTTACAAATTCCCTGCAGATGTTTTTATTACTTTTTGTCTTATATAAGTTTTTAGGATTGTAAAAGATTAGCCATATTTACTTAAAATTTATTTTGGTAAAAGTTTTGACAAAGAAATATGTATGCTAAAAGAATCCCTGAATTACAGAGCGGTAATCTACGCAACCATAATGGTTTCAGCAATGTGGCTGGGGTTTTTCCTGCAATATCTCGGGCTGTTCGACGGTTGTAGTGGTGCCATTATTCCGCTGAATCCGGAGGGTCTTAAGGGAATTTTTTTCTCCCCTTTCCTGCACGGCAATATCGAGCATATTTTCGGAAATTCAGTCCCTATTTTTGTCCTGATATTTTTGCTTTTTCAGTTTTACCCTTTTATCGCAAAAAAAGTGTTCTTTCTTGGCTGGTTTGTATCAGCATTTTTGGTCTGGCTCCTGCCGCCGATTGATATTGTTACCGGTAATTTCAATTTTGTGTGTATTATCGGTGCCAGCGGAATCGTATATGTATTGGCATTTTTCCTTTTTTTCAGTGGCGTTTTCCGGTGGAATATGAAGCTGCTCACCGTTTCCCTGATCGTTGCTTTATATTACGGAAGTTTGGTTTGGGGTGTGATGCCCGAAGAACTGTTTTCGAATCTTGAAGAGCCCAGCAGAATTTCGTGGCAGTCGCATCTTTCAGGGGCGGTAGTAGGGATAATTATGGCATTTGTTTTCAGAAAAACAGGTGAAAAGAACAAACGTTTTATCTGGCAGTTCCCGAATTACTACAGCGAGAAAGACGATAAACTTTGGCAGGAATACAAAGAAAATCATCCAGACGACTTTATGGAGCTTCCTTATCTTAAAAAAGAAGATCCCTGGGATCATTTAGACAAAATCCGGAAAAACGAATAATTTTTAATAATTTTGAGAAAAATAACCCATGTTTTCCGAAGAAACCCTATATTCTGTTGCACTTCGCCACTGCCCGCTCATCGGCGACATGGTCTTCAGAAAGCTGGTGAGTGAAATTGGCTCTGCAAAAGAAGTTTGGGAAATTTCAAAATCTGGATTGAAAAACATCTATGGGATCGGTCGGAAAATATCCCTCGAAATTGGCAATCCGAACCATCTGAAATTTGCGGAAGAAGAACTCGATTTCTGCGAAAAAAACAATATTAAAATCAACCTCCGTCATCTCGGCGACCTACCCTATCATCTTAACGAATGTGAAGATGCTCCCGCCATCCTTTACCAAAAAGGCAGTTACGATCCCGCCCGGCAACCGCTTAGTATTGTTGGTACCCGCAATATTACACCATACGGAAAAATGTTTGTACAGGATTTTCTGGAAGAGATTAAAACCAAAAAAATCATTACAGTAAGTGGTTTGGCTTTAGGTGTTGATACTGAAGTTCACGAAATTTCGGTTCAGAAAAACATTCCGACTGCAGCGGTTTTAGCACATGGGTTCCACACGCTATATCCGAGCAAAAACAAAAAACTTTCCGAAAGAATCTTAGAAGAAAACGGAGTTCTTTTCACGGAATTCAATTCCAGCCAGAAACCAGACCGCGAAAATTTCATCCAAAGAAACCGTGTAATTGCAGGACTCTCCAATGCCACCATTGTGGTAGAGACAGCCTTCGGAGGCGGCTCCATCAGCACAGCCTCTTTTGCCAACAATTACAACCGCGAAGTGTATGCTTTGCCCGGAAAAATCACAGATAAATACAGCCAAGGCTGCAACCAGCTCATCTTTCAGAATAAAGCGGCGGCCATTTCCACCCTTTCTTCTCTGGCAGAACAATTGGGATTTCATAAAGAAAGTGAGAAAACGGGCGAACTCTTCCCAAGTTCAGAAATCAGGATTCAACTGCCTGAAATTCAGCAAACCCTTTTAAATGCCTTAGATAAAAACACCCCGCTTTCATTGGATGAAATTTCGATAAAAATGCAGATTCCATCCTATAAAATATTGCCCGATTTGCTTCAACTTGAAATTTCGGGGTACATCAAAGCACTTTCGGGAAGACAATATCTGGCGAATTAAGATATGCAGGTTTTTAAAAATTTATTAATCTTAAGTTAACATTCAATAATTGATATTATAAATGTTAAAATTATGAATTTAACAAAAATAAACTCCAATATTATTAATATTTAATCAATTATTAAAATTTTTGTTGCAAGTTTTGAAAAAAAAATTAAATTTGTTGACAATAATAATCAACCCCTTATGGAGCACTATAACGTAGACCAGAAAATTCAGGAATTTATGGCCAGAATTGAAGCTAAAAATCCGAATGAACCGGAATTTCTTCAGGCCGTGAAAGAAGTTGCAGTTACTGTAATTCCTTTTATTTCAACTAGAAAACAGTACACCGGAAAAAAACTTTTGGAAAGAATGGCTGAGCCGGAAAGAACAATTATCTTCCGTGTTCCGTGGGTTGATGACAAAGGTGAAATTCAGGTAAACAGAGGTTTCAGAATTCAGATGAACTCTGCAATTGGCCCATACAAAGGCGGCATCCGTTTTCATCCTACCGTAAATTTATCAGTTCTGAAATTTTTGGCTTTCGAGCAGACTTTCAAAAACTCTTTAACCACATTACCGATGGGTGGCGGAAAAGGAGGTGCAGATTTCGATCCACAAGGAAAATCTGATAATGAAATTATGCGTTTCTGCCAGGCTTTCATGACGGAAATGTGCAAACATATTGGTCCTGAAACCGATGTTCCTGCAGGAGATATTGGTGTTGGTGCAAGAGAAATCGGATATTTATTCGGTCAGTATAAAAAAATCAGAAACGAATTTACAGGGGTACTTACCGGAAAAGGTTTAGCCTACGGAGGTTCACTTATTCGCCCTGAAGCTACAGGTTACGGGGTTGTATATTTCGCAGAGCAGATGCTGAAAACCATTGGACAGGATTTCAAGGGAAAAACGGTTTGTGTTTCAGGTTTCGGAAATGTTGCATGGGGTGTGGTGAAAAAAGCTACCGAACTTGGCGGAAAAGTAGTAACTATTTCCGGTCCAGACGGTTACATTTATGATAAAGACGGTATCAGCGGCGAAAAAATCGATTACCTTTTAGAATTAAGAGCATCAGGAAACAACAGAGCCGAAGATTATGCGAAGAAATTCCCAAGTGCAGAATTCCATGCAGGGAAACGTCCATGGGAAGTTAAATGTGATGTTGCCATTCCTGCAGCAACACAAAACGAACTTCACCTGGAGGATGCGAAGAATCTTGTAGCAAACGGAGTAATTTGCGTTACCGAAGCTGCAAATATGCCTTCAACTTTAGATGCAATTAATCATTTCTTAGGAAACAAAGTTCTTTTCTCTCCGGGGAAAGCTTCCAACGCTGGTGGTGTAGCCACTTCCGGTCTGGAAATGACCCAGAACTCCATCCGTTTGAACTGGTCTTCTGAGGAAGTTGATGCAAGACTTAAGGAAATTATGATCGGCATTCACAAAGCTTGTAGAGATTACGGCAAAGAAGAGGATGGCTATGTAAACTATGTGAAAGGTGCGAATATCGCAGGTTTCGTAAAAGTTGCAGAAGCAATGCTTGCACAAGGTGTCGTATAAAAAAATAAAGCCGGATTCTCTCCGGCTTTTTTCATAAAGCCTGTCCCGGGATAATGGGAAAAAAAGTAAAATGAAAGGATAAAGAGCATTGATTTTTCAGTGCTTTTTATTTTGGTGAAAACTGAAAAAATTATTTTTACCCCGAACTTTTAAAGAAGCCGCAGATTCTGTATTCCGAAAATTATTAATTTTACTTAAATCTTTATGAACATGCCGACTTCAGAACCAAGAATTGACGCCTATATTGAGAATTCCCAGCCCTTCGCAAAACCAATTCTCATTTACCTCCGCGAAATCATTCACGAAACCTGCCCGGAAGTTGAGGAAGACTGGAAATGGAGTTTCCCACACTTCCTATACAAAGGTAAAATCCTCTGCTCGTTCGTAGCTTTCAAGCAGCATTGTGGATTTGGATTCTGGCTTGAGAAGGAAATGAAAACCATAAAAGAAATCACCGAGAACAGCGAAAGAACCCGCATGTTTACCTTGGGGAAAATCCACAAGCTGGAAGATCTTCCTTCTAAAAAGGTTTTAAAAAATATCATTAATGAGGCGGTGGAACTTACCGATATGGGCGTTACACTAAAGAAACCAACTCCCAACAAAAATGAAACTGAAGTTCCCGATTATTTCCGGGAAGCACTTCAAACAAATCCTGAAGCCCAACAGATTTTTGAAAAAGCTTCGCCATCATTCAGAAAAGAATATATTCTTTGGATTACCGACGCCAAAACCGAAACCACCAGAAACAAAAGAATTCAACAGGCACTGGAGTGGCTTGCAGAAGGCAAAGGCCGCAACTGGAAATACGAAAAACGCTGAGCTATCTCAGCCACCCAATTTATGCCGCGGTAAACCGATCTCGTGCTCCTGAGGATAGGGCTTCCGGAACGTCATGCTCACATCTTCTTTTATCTGGCGGTGAATATCATACTGCTTCTCTTTATGATAAGCATAGCGAGGATCCGGAATCATCGGCATTTTAGCCATTTTAATGACGGTGATGGTCGGGAAATGATAGTCTACCTCAACCGTGCCCAAAAGCAGATAACAGCCGCCACCCATAAAATCGTACTGTTTCAGAGAATCCGGAAAATGCGCCGTGTCGAAATAATCGCCGTTCACATCGATCCAGGTGCCGAAATACATAGTTCCTTTTTTGGTCGGAACATGTTTTCGGGAAATCAGATACGCCAACATTTTTACCTGTTTTTTATGATTTTTCAAAAGATCTTTCACAAAAACAGAACCTCTGTATTTCGTTTCCAGAAGGTCAAACGGTGTGCAGGAAACCGGAAATCCCAGGATTTCGATCTCATCAAAAGCATCCTCAAAAAAATCCCTTTTAAGTTCCGGAAGTTGGTATTGCTGAACATTTTCTTTAAACAGCATTCTACCTCTATTTTCAGGCTTGAAATTAATGAGCAGCAATCTTGCTTCAATGAGAAGTTCGTTTTTCTGTTTCCCGGTAAACCGGAAAGCGCCGATAAAAATCAGAATCTGTACCCCTTCAATCCCAATCGGAATGCGACGGATAAAGTCTTCCAATGATTTATAATTTCCGTTTCTCTCCCGTTCTTCGGAAATAAGTTGCGCAATTTTGGTATCAAGCGACTGAAGGTGCATGAATCCGAGAAAAATATTTTTTCCTTTCAGTGAAGTCTGAAATTCGCTGGAATTAACACATGGATTCTGAATGATTCCGCCCGACATTTTCGCTTCGTGAACGTAAACTTCGGTCCGGTAAAAACCGCCCTGATTGTTAATCACCGAAACCATAAATTCCAGCGGATAATAAACCTTTAAATATAGACTCTGGTAACTTTCTACCGCGTAGGACGCCGAATGCGCCTTGCAGAAAGAATATCCGGCAAAAGACTGAATCTGTCGGAAAGCTTCCGTGGTCATCTGTTCCGAATGCCCCTGATTTTTGCAGGATTCAAAAAAGTTGTTTTTCACTTCATTCAGCTTCTGAATCGATCTTTCTTTACCGCTCATGGCCCGCCTCAGAATATCACCATCAGCATGGCTGAGTCCGCCAAAATACTGTGCAATTTTAATCACATCTTCCTGATAAACCATGATTCAGTAGGTTTCTTTCAGGTTTTCTTCAAATACCGGATGAAAATATTCAAACTGATCGGGATTGTTGTGACGGAAAATATATTCCTTCATCATTCCGCTTTGCGCGACACCCGGCCGGATGATGGAAGAGGCAGCCAC
>JAHRWY010000225.1:0-2778 GCA_019104935.1 Kaistella sp. | reverse complement strand
CTTTTCTTCCATGATTATAATATTTTGTCAGATAAAGTTACAAATTAAAATAGCTTCATAAAATTCATTCTATCTAATTCTATGATATTTTTGGGTGAAAAGATAAACTGACAGGTAAATTAAACGAAGATAGCGTTTGTTATTTTGACAGTTTCCCGTTTAAAATGGCTTTGGGAAGCGGCACGAACTCTTCTTCATCTCCTACAACCAAAGGGAAAGCTTCATGATTTTGCTCGTGCCAATTGACTTTTGCCTGCTCGATGATTTCTTTATCTGAATTGACGAAATTCCAGAAAATAAAACGTTCCTCATCGAAAGGTTCGCCACCAAAAAGATAAATGGTTGCGTTTTCACCGATTTCAAATTCACATAAAGTTGCATTTTTTGCAATAAGTAATTGTTTGCCGCCGAAAGTATTTCCTTCGATATTTACATTTCCTTCCAAAACATACATGGCCACTTCGCCGAAGAGATTTTTCCCGATGCTGATTTTCTGTGCAGTTTGGCTTTTAATTTCTAAAAAAAACAATTTTGAATGAACAGGAACCGGAGATTGATGCCCGAAAAGTTCACCTGCAATTAATTTATATTGCAAATCGCCTTCATTCCAAACTGGGATATGGGCGGCTTCAGTGTGATGAAAAGTGGGCTCACTCTGCTCCAAATTTTTGGGTAAACCAACCCAAATCTGAAAACCATGAAGATTTTTGTCTGTATGTCTTAAATATTCGGGAGTTCTTTCGGAATGCACTACGCCTTTTCCGGCAGTCATCCAATTCACCGCGCCTGGTTTTATTTCGATATCGCTTCCAAGACTGTCTTTGTGCTGAATAGATCCTTCAAAAAGATACGTTAGGGTAGAAAGTCCGATGTGAGGATGGGGTGGGACGTCCAGATTCTGGTAATCTTTCAGGGCGGCAGGTCCCATGTGGTCAATAAAAACAAAAGGTCCTACCGCACGTTTTTCACGAAAAGGAAGCAGTCTTCCTACTAAAAAGTTTCCAATGTCTGCCGCTTTTTCTTCTATAATTAATCCGATGTTTGACATGATTGAATTGTTTTTTTTAATGTTACAGCAATGCTAAGATCAACAATCTCAACAATATTTAGTTGACGCCTAACCTTCTTTTTACCTCCGGAATAACTTGTGTTGCAAACAGCTCAATGGATTTCATTGTGAGTTCATGAGGAACAAAACCCATACTTGCTTGCGCAAAAAATCGGGTGAAACCGAAAAGTTCGTATTCATAAATGATTTTTTCCACTACTTGTTCCACGCTTCCGACCATTAAGGAACCTTCAGGACTGCGCATATATTCAAACTGTTCGCGGGTCATTGGTTGCCAACCGCGGCTTTTTCCAACGCGATCCATCATCTGTGCGTAATACGGGAAGAAATCATCGGCTGCTTTTTCGCCATCAAGACCTACAAATAGATGATTGTTGATGCCTACTTGAAGATCTTCAGGTTTTACGCCATTTTCTAAAGCTGATTTTTTATAAAGATTAATGAATGGAGTAAACTGACTTGGCATTCCACCGATAATTGCGAGCATTAAAGGAAGGTGAAGTTTTGCGGCACGAACAGCAGAAGTCGGAGTTCCGCCTGCTGCAAGCCAAATTGGAAGTTCGCCGTTCAATGCTCTTGGATAAACTCCCAAATCGTGAATTGGAGCACGAAGAGTTCCGCTCCATGAGATTTTTTCTTCCTTATTGATTTTGAGTAAAAGATCAAGTTTCTCTTCGAAAAGTTCGTTATAATCATTCAAATCAAATCCGAACAAAGGAAATGATTCAATGAAGGAACCGCGACCCGCCATGATTTCTGCTCTTCCACCAGAAATAGCATCTACCGTTGCGAATTGCTGATAAACCCGGACCGGATCTTCAGTACTTAAAACTGTTACCGCACTGGAGAGTTTAATGTTTTTTGTAACTGCCGCAGCAGCCGCTAAAACAGTGGTTGGTGACGAAACCGCATAATCTGGGCGGTGATGTTCGCCAATTCCGAAAACATCAATGCCCAACTCGTCGGCCAGTTTTATTTCTTCTAAGAGATTTTTTATTCTCTGGTGTGCGTTAATTCCTTTTCCTGGAACGGTTTCCGGAGCCATGTCGGCAAAAGTCATTAAGCCAAATTCTATTTTTTTCATATTGGGGTGTGATTGTTTGTTTTGAAAATCTATAGTTCTTTAATTTTAATGTAATGTAGATGAAAGCAGGCGGGAAGTCTTAATTTTTTTTAATTTAATCTTCGAGATAGCCGAATTTTCCGGTGTTGAAATCATCAAAAGCCTGAATAATTTGTTCACGTGTATTCATCACAAAAGGGCCGTGAGGGAAAATGGGTTCATTCAGAGGTTCGCCGCTGATGACGAGAACCACGGAATCTTCTGACGCTTCAAGGGTGAAGTTTTCGCCTTCATTTTCGAACAAAACGAAATGATCGGTCGGAACTTTTTCTTCTCCATTGACTATAATGCTTCCTTCAATCACCAAAGCTGCTGTATTGAAATTTTCCGGAAAACTGAAATTTGCTTTTTCGCCTTTTTTCAGTTTTGCGTTCATTAAATTTACCGGGCTGAAAGTGGAAGCCGGACCTTTTTCACCGTTGTAATCTCCTGCGATTACTTCGATCAAACCGTTTTCTTCAAGATCCACTTTTTTCATTTCTGAATTTTTGATGGCCTGATATTTCGGAGGACTCATTTTGTCTTTTGCCGGAAGGTTTACCCATAGCTGCACCATCTGGAAAATTCCGCCTTCTTTTGCCCATTC
>JAHRWY010000201.1:0-7442 GCA_019104935.1 Kaistella sp. | reverse complement strand
TTAAAAATAAATAAACCTAAAATTCCCAGAGAAAGTGGAATTGCAAATTTTGCCATCTTTTTCATTTGATAAGTTTTCCGACTAGTAATCAAATATAATGCCTTTGGTAAAGGCGATCTTTTTAAAATTCTGTTTTAAAGTTTTCGTGTCCAGACCTGTGAATTTGCTGAAGGCTGGCAGAATCAACTGGTTTTCAGAAACAGCAAAACACGGAAGTTTTATCGCCTGCCGGGCTTTTCCCTGAAAAACAACTCCGGGATGAATATGACCGGAAACAGTGAAACGGTTTTCCATATGCTGTGGTTCGTGAACGAAAGTGAAAGGACCAATTTCCAGCGTATCTTCAACAATTCCGATGCAGTAATCTTCATAGAATTTTTTCGGAATCCTGTCGTGATTGCCTTTAATTAAAGTAATTTTTAAATCCGGAAATCTGTTTCTCCAATCACAAAATATTTCTAAATCACTATTGTGCCCGGCATGAAAAAGATCGCCGACAATGAGCAGACTTTCGGCACCGAAAAAAGAAATCAAATTTTCCAAAACCTCCAAATCGTCGAGCAAAATCTGAGAAGTAACCGCGATACCGCTTTTTCTGAAATGCGCGGATTTACCGACATGCAGATCGCTGATTATCATAATTTTTCGGCTTTCCCAAAACACCGCTTTTTGGTTGGTGAAAATGAGTCTTTCGTTTTGGATGTTTTTTTCTAAGGTTTTAATCATGTTTTTTTGTAACACCTGGCTTTTTGAATTCCGTTTTTCAGCTGCTGAGGTTTTTCTTCATCGATTCTTTCTGAAGCCGCAGAATGCGTGAATCCAAATCTTCACTTGTTAAACTTTGGCGCAGACTGTCGACTTTAATCGGAAAACTGAGTGGCGTAAATGCGTTGGCAAATTTGAGGATAATTTTAGAATTTTCAATTCTTTTAAAGGCATTCACCAGTCGGTTTTCGTCGATTTGCTGATTGAATACCTCTGCATAAGCCTGTTTCAGCAGTAAATTTTCGGGACTGTAATCTTCCAGAACATTAAAAATTAAACCTGAACTCGCCTGTAAACTTTTATTGTTTTTCTGAATTCCGGGATAATTCTGCACCACCATTCCCGAAATTACAGCGATATCACGGAATTTACGTCTTGCCATTTCGGTAGCATTCACACTGCTCAAAACATCCTGAATTAAATTTTCTTTGGAGAGAATTTTCTGTAAAACCGCTTCATCGACAGGAATTGGCTGCGAACTCAACAGTTCGAAACCATAATCATTCATTGCCATTGAAAAGGAAATCGGCGTAATTTTCGAAATCCTGAACGCAATTAAAGCGGCCATTACTTCATGAATCAGCCGGCCTTCAAACGGATACATGAAAAGATGATGACCGTCGCGGGTTTCGATCATTTCTACCAGAAACTCATCATCTTTCGGGATATGCGAATTCTGTTCCTGACTTACCAGCAAAGGATGCAGAAATTTGAGTTCCTTCTCCGAAGATTTTGCCTGCAGCGAATCGGATAATTTTAGTCTTAAAAAATGGCTTAAATGGGACGTCAGCGGCAATCTTCCGCCAAGATAATTTGGAATAATGGCTTTTCCTTTGGAGTTTCTTACGTAAACGGTCATTTCTTTAATGTGAGAAATCTCGAGAACACGGCCGGCCAAGATAAATTTATCTTCAGGTTTCAGTCTTGTAATGAAATATTCTTCAATCATCCCGATATAACCGCCGCTCACAAATTTCACTTTCAGCATCGCATCGCTCACAATGACGCCGATATTCATCCGGTGAAGCATGGCAATCCTTCGCTGGGTAACTTTATAGATGCCGTTTTCGATGATGACTTTGTGATATTCCTGATAATTTTTCAGCGCGCCTCCTCCCACGGTGATAAACTGCAGTACACTCTGCCATTCCTCAGGAGTAATTTCACTGAAAGCAAATGTTTTTTTAATTCGCTGAAACAACTCTTTCTCCTCAAACCCATCTCCCACCGCCAGGGTCATTAAAAACTGAACGAGAACATCGAAAGACATTACTACCGGTGTTCTGGGTTCGATGATTTTCTGTTTTACGGCTTCTTTCAACGCTGAAACTTCGATTAATTCCAGCGAATGTGTGGGAACGAAATAGATTTTAGAAGTTTCAAACGGTGAATGTCCGCTACGGCCGGCCCGCTGCAAAAACCGCGCAACTCCTTTACTGGAACCGATCTGAATTACCGTATCCACCGGCTTAAAATCGACTCCCAAATCCAACGATGATGTTGAAATTACTGCTTTTAAATATCCTGAACTTAAATTTTCTTCAATCCATATTCTTAAATCCCGGTCGATGGAACTGTGGTGAATCGCGATTTGGCCGGCGAAATCGGGATACTCTTTTAGTAATAACTGATACCACATTTCTGCCTGACTTCTGGTGTTGGTAAAAACCAAAGTGGTGTTGCTCTGAAGAATTACCGGCACCACTTTATCCACGAGTTTTGCGCCCAAATGCCCTGCCCACGGAAGAATTTCAACCTCGTCAGGGAAAATAGGGAGAATATCGATTTTCTTTTTTTCTTTCGCAACGACTTTAGTTTTTTTAATGGAATAAGGAATTAAAACTTCCATGGCTTCATCAAGATTTCCGATGGTTGCTGTGATTCCCCAGATTTTAACTTTCTTCTGATAACTTAAAATCTGTGAAAGCGCAAGTTCCACCATGACGCCTCGTTTGGAACCCAATAATTCGTGCCATTCGTCGATAGCGACACATTTCAGATTTTTAAAAAAACGTTGGTTATTCTTCTGTGCTAAAAGCAACTGCAAACTTTCTGGTGTAATGATGAGAATTTCGGGCATTTTTTTGGTCTGGGAAGCCCTTTCTTTTTGTGGCGTATCGCCGTTTCTTACAGAAACTTTCCAGTCGAGGCCGATTTCATCAATAGCTTCGGTCATTGCTTTTGCGATGTCTTTTGCAAGCGCCCGCAGCGGCGTAATCCACAACAGCTGAAGACCGTCTCTATACTGTTCCGGATGGTTTAAAAAATCAATGATTACCGCTAAAAAAACCGAATATGTTTTACCAAAACCTGTTGGAGCAATCACCATTCCGCTGTAATTTCTGCCAAATTTCTGCCAGGTTTCCAGCTGAAAACCGAAAGGCTCAAATCCTTTTCCGGCGAGCCAATCCTGCACTATTTGATATCCTTCAGATTTCAGAAAATTTTCTGCCATTATTTTATCAGTTTTTTCACTTCTTCAATGTCATCAATTTCGTCAGCTTTTTTATCGCGGCGCCATCTTACAATCCTTGGGAAACGGAGGGCTACTCCACTTTTGTGCCGGTTGCTGAATCCGATTCCTTCAAAAGCGATTTCGAAAACCAGTTCCGGTTTCACGGTTCTTACAGGACCGAATTTTTCCAGAGAATTTTTGGTTACAAACCTGCTGACTTCCATGATTTCCTTGTCCGTTAATCCAGAATATGCTTTGGCGATGGTAACCAGCTGGTCATCTTTTTTTACCGCAAAAGTGTAATCGGTATAGTATCCGCTTCTCCTTCCGCTTCCTTTTTGGGCGTAAATTAAAACGGCGTCGATGGTTAAAGCATCCACTTTCCATTTCCACCAGTCGCCTTTTTTACGGCCGGAATGATAATGGCTGTTTTTCTGTTTCAACATTAAACCTTCGCTGTTATTTTCGCGGGAATTTTCACGGATTGCGATTAAATCGTCCCAATTTTTAAAAGTAACGTTTCCGGAAATTTTAATATCTTCTACAGGATACGTTTCTATTAAATTTTCAAGAATTTTTCTTCTTTCGGAAAGCGGTTTTTCCCGAAGGTCTTCATCATCAAATTCCAAAATATCGTAGACGAAAACTTTCACAGGTATTTCGCGGAGCATTTTCGGGGTGATGGTTTTCCGGTTGAGACGTTTCTGAAGTTCATTAAAATTTAAAACCTCATCATCATTTACCGCCAAAATTTCACCGTCAAGGACAAAATTCCCGGGAATATGCTCCAGCGCGGTAACCAATTCCGGAAACTGCGGCGTGACCAGTTCTTCGCCCCGTGACCAGATAAAAATTTCGGTATTTCTTTTAATGAGCTGTCCGCGGATTCCGTCCCATTTGTATTCAGCCTGCCATTCTTCAGGCTTGCCCAGTTCCTGCGTTTCTTTTTCCAACGGATATGCCAGGCAAAAAGGATAAGGCTTGGAATTATCTGGGTTGATATTGGTGCCCGTAATTAAATCATCGAAATTCATCTCATCCACATTCCATTTTCCCATAATACTGTGCATCAGCTGGCTTGAATCGATGTCTGAATATTTTGACAGCGCAGTAATCAGCAGTTTTTTTGAGACTCCGATCCTAAAACTTCCGCCAATTAGTTTATTGAAAATGAAACGTTCGGTATAATCCAACCCATTCCAGGATTCCGTTACATATCTTTTCTTTTCTTCGTCGGTTTGGTCTTTCAGATGAATAAGTTCCGTCATCCATTGCGAAAGTGATTTTTGAATATCGTTTTCCGGCGGCGGTAAAATCAGGGAAAGTGTTTCTCCCAAGTCGCCGACTGACGAATAACTTTCTAAAAAAAGCCATTCCGGAAGCTGAATGATTTCCAACGCCCACAGCTTCAGAAGATTTGTATTGACGGGTCTTTTCGGCCGTTTTCCCGTGAAAAGGGCAAGAAACCAGAGTTTATCATTTTCAGGCGCGGTATTCAGATAATGAACCATCGCATCGACCTTCGCGTTGGTTTTATTGGTGCTTTCCAGGGTTGATATGAGTTCTGCGAAATGTTTCATTTTGTATCCTGTTCTTCAGAATTTATCGTTTCGTCCGCTTCATCGTCGCCATAATTGGTTTTCACTTCGTACGCTTCAATACCAAGTTCATTCAAATATTTTGAAAAAACAGCGGTCTGTCCGTGGGTGACATGCACTTTTTCTGCGCCCGTAGCTTTTACAGTCGCTAAAAGCCCGGACCAGTCGGCATGGTCGGAAATCGCAAAACCGGCATCGGCCGAACGCCATCTTCTGGAACCGCGCACCTGCATCCAGCCGGAACACAACCCTGTCGCACGGTTCGGAATTTTCCGGATCATATTGGAATCGAGTAACGCCGGTGGAACAATGACGATTTCGCCGTTAATTTTCTTTAAATCATCATTAAAATATACTGTTTCATACTCGGGCAAACCGATTCCTACAGACTCAATGGCTTCATTGATTTTCGAAATTGAACTGTGGACGAATATTTTTCCGCTTCCTTCTATTGCTTTCATAATCCGCTGCGCTTTTCCCAAAGAATATCCGATAAAGACAGATGTTTTTCCCTGTTCGCGGTTCTTTTCATGCCATGTTCTCATCTGTTCTGCGTACTGTTCCGGAGAAAGCCAGTTGTAAATGGGTAATCCAAATGTACTTTCGGTAATAAATTCGTTGCATTGTACCACTTCGAAAGGGGTGGAAAGTCCATCATCCTGAACTTTATAATCACCGGAAAAAACGGCAACGTAACCTTTATATTCCATTCGGATTTGGGAGGAACCTACGATATGCCCTGCCGGAAAAAAAGATACTTTAACGCCATTGATTACGATTTCTTCATTATAACCCAAAGACTGAACCTCGATATCAGGACCAATGCGGTGTTGAAGAATCGGTTTTGTAAAATGATGGCAAAGGTATTTTTTCATTCCCCATTTTGCGTGATCACCATGCCCGTGAGAAATCACAGCCAAATCTACCGGCCGCCACGGGTCCAGATAAAATTTTCCGGGAGTACAGTAAATCCCTTTTTTGGTGAATTCGATGATCTTCAAAACAATGGTGTTAAATTATCTTCCAAATTTGAAATATTCTTTTAATTGATGGTTTTCTTTTTTCATAAAAGCGGAAGCCATTTCCATTCCGGTCACAGAAAATGTGATGCCATTACCGCCAAAACCCAGGACGAAATAAGAATTCTTGAATTTTTCGTGCTCACCGATGTAAGGCAAACCGTCTTTGGTTTCGCCGAAAGTTCCGGCCCAGGTAAAATCGGTATAAAACTGATATTCAGGTAGAACTTTTTTCAGATTGCGGAGAATTTCCTTTTCTTTTTTGTCTAAAAGTGCGTCGCGTTTCTCCGGGTTCTGAAAATCTTCGTCCCCACCGCCAATTAAAAGCCTGCCGTCGTCAGTTGTCCGCATATAAAGATAAGGTTCATCGGTATTCCAGAAGAGCATTTTATTTAGGCTTGCAGGAAGTGAATCTTCTCTTTCCGAAACGATTGCAAACGTACTTTTAAGCTGAACAAAATCTTCTTTAATTAAGTTTTTGCTTTCGTAGCCGATGCAGTAAATTATTTTTTTGGTGGTGATTTTAATATTCTCTGCCGTGAAAACTTCATTATAACCGGAATGATATTTCACCGTTTTCATTTCTGTTTTGTCAAAAATTTTCAATCCTTTTTTTTCATTGAATTGCAGGAGTTCATGCGCAAAAATAAAAGCATCAATGCTGGCTCCCTGGTCCGACAATATGCCGCCATAAGTTTTCTGGAAGCCGAATTTTTCCTGAATTTCTTCCGCTTCCATCCATTTTACATTAAATCCTGCAGACTTCCGCGCGTCGAATTCTTTTGTAAGCCATGAAACATCCTTCTTTTTTGAGGCAAAATACAATGATTTTTTCCTTTGAAAACCTGCGGTAGATTTTATTTCTACAGCAATTTTCTCAAGATCATCAATTGATTTTGCACAGGCTTTATAACTTTCAACAGCCCCTTTTTCACCGATCATTTCCGAGAGTTCATAAAGCGGAACATCGATCTCATATTGCAGCATTGATGTTGTGGCAGAAGTGCTTCCGTTGGCAATTTCGCGTTTGTCAATTAAAATAGTTTTGTAACCGTCTTTTACCATCTGGTGGGCGATTAAACTGCCTGTAATACCACCGCCAACAATAAGCACATCACAGCTTTCATCGGCTTTCAGAGATGGATAAGATTGTAAAATTCCGTTTTTTACAAGCCAGAAAGGTTCATTAGATTTAAGATCCATACCGTTTATTATTTTGCCAACCGAATCAAAAACTGCGCCTTCTTCTGAAGCCATCATATAGGATGATGAAAGTCTTTATTTAAGAAATTTTAACAACGGCTTAATAAATATTTACACGGTGATGGTTCAATTCTTGTTTAAAAATTGACGACAAATATTTCGGAAACAGACGGACAGTTCGTTATAGCCCCGATGGAAGTGGAAATCCTTTTATTGCAAAATCCACTTGTTCATTAGCATACTTCCATGCAATAAAAGATTGTAACGTACAGCGGGTCGGGTCCGGTAAGAATACGGGATTTGTTGCTCCTAAAAAATACACCAAATAACATTAAAACATACGATTATGTCAACAGAAAATTTAACCCAAACAGAAGCGATAAAAAAACTGAAAGAGCTTTC
>JAHRWY010000133.1:0-15543 GCA_019104935.1 Kaistella sp. | reverse complement strand
TGGGGGTGTCATCAGCCCCGAAGGGGCGGCATCTGCTAACGATGGGTATAGCCCATCGTAAAAACAAATAACAAGATAAGCCCTGAAAGGGCGTAATACAAAAATATGGGACAGTCACTTGTAAAAAACTACATCCACCTGGTATTCAGCACCAAGCACCGCCGCCCGCTGATACACCCTCCTGTAGAAGCAGAATTGCACGCCTACCTCGGTGGTATCTGCAAAAAACTTGAGTGTCCGGTAATAATAGTTGGTGGCTATACGGATCATATCCATATCCTCTGTATGCTTTCAAAAAAAATAGCGCTTATGAAATTGATGGAGGAACTGAAATCACATTCCTCCAAATGGATTAAAACCAAAGGTGAAGGGTATGAAAACTTTTATTGGCAAGATGGTTACGGGGCGTTTTCGGTAAACCCCTCGGAGGTAGATCGGGTAATTGCTTACATCGCTAATCAACACGAACACCATAGCAAGAAGACATTTCAGGATGAATACCGTGCTATTCTTAAAAAATATAATGTTGAATATGACGAGAGGTATGTTTGGGATTAGTCTGTCACCTGATGATGATAAATTATGCCCTTTCAGGGCTGATGTGTCGTGGCTGTGCTACTCGATAGGGCTTCACCCTATCTTAATGTATTCTACCCTTCGGGGCAACTAAAACGAGGAGTATTACGTCCTTTCAGGGCTTATGTGTCGTGGCTGCGCCACTTCATCCCGCTACACGGGATGTTAGCATATTACGCCCCTTCGGGGCTAACCCTGCACAGCCCTGAAAGGGCGTTATATCTTAACGATGGGAGTAGCCCATCGGATAGAGAACGAATCACCATCATCAGCCCTAAAGGGGCGTTATATCTTAACGATAGGAGTAGCCCATCGGACATAGAACGAATCACCATCATCAGCCCTGAAGGGGCGTTATATCTTAACGATGGGAGTAACCCATCGGAGATAGGGAACGAATCACCATCATCAGCCCTGAAAGGGCGTTATACACTAGCAGGGATGTAATACTCCTCGCTATAAAAACCAGAACATTATGAACGAAGCGGAAACAAGAGCAGAACTTATAGATCCGAAGCTAAAAGCTTGCGGATGGGGCGTTGTAGAAGGTTCGAAAGTCCTTCGTGAATACCACATCACCGCAGGTAAAATACAATCTGGTGGAGGTAGGGGCAAGAAAGAAATTGCCGATTATGTGTTGGTGTACAAAGGCATCAAGCTGGCGATTGTAGAAGCTAAAAGCGCTGTGCAGGAAGTGGGCGAAGGGGTGATGCAGGCGAAGAAGTATGCACAGAAACTTGTATTAGAAACCACCTACAGCACCGATGGTAAAGCCATTTACCAAATCTGTATGAAAACAGGCGAAGAAGGTTTGGTCGACGATTTTCTAAGTCCTAATGAGCTTTGGGATAAAACCTTTCCTAAATCTGCTGACACTGACATTGCCGAAGTATGGAGAGAAAAATTTGCCAATGTGCCATTTGAAGATAAAAGTGGAAGTTGGCAGTTGAGATATTATCAGGAAATAGCGGTTCAGCGTACTGTAGAAGCTATTGCACAGGGTAAAGACAGAATTTTGCTTACGCTCGCCACCGGAACAGGAAAAACGGCTATTGCTTTTCAAATTGCGTGGAAGCTTTTTCAAACCCGCTGGAACTTAAAACGGGACGGCAGCCGCAGACCGAGGATTTTATTTTTAGCAGATCGAAACATATTAGCGGATCAGGCCTATAACTCGTTTTCATCATTTCCCGAAGATGCTTTGGTTCGGATAAAACCTAATGAAATAAAGAAAAGCGGAAAAGTGCCTACGAATGGCAGTATTTTCTTTACCATTTTTCAAACCTTCATGACCAATGTTAAAACGGATCGGGACAAAGTAAATGAAGAACAACGTTGTGTAGCAGCAGAACCCACTACCGTATATCAACCAGCGCAATTCAACTTTGGTCAATATCCCAAAGATTATTTTGATTTCATCATCATCGACGAATGTCACCGAGGCGGAGCGAATGATGAAGGAAACTGGAGAGGGATTTTAGAATATTTCAGTCCGGCTGTGCAATTGGGTTTAACCGCTACACCAAAACGAAAAGACAATGTGGATACCTACAAATATTTTGGAGAACCAATTTACATTTATTCATTAAAAGAAGGTATTAATGATGGTTTCTTGACTCCTTTCAAAGTAAAACGCATCAAAACCACTTTAGATGATTATCGCTACACTTCAGATGATACCATTGTGGAAGGCGAAATAGAAGCAGGAAAGTTGTACGAAGAAAAAGACTTTAACCGCACTATTGAAATTGTAGCACGGGAAGCCAAGCGGGTGAAAATCTTTTTAGATGAAGCCAACCAAAAGGAAAAGGCCATTATTTTCTGTGCTAATCAACAACATGCTGCATTGATAAGAGATTTGGTCAATCAAAATGCTAAAAGCAAAGACCCTTTCTATTGCGTTCGTGTTACTGCAAATGACGGAACAGAAGGGGAAAGGCTGTTGAGAGAATTTCAGGATAACGAAAAGATATTGCCTACTATTCTAACCACCTCTCAGAAACTCTAAACAGGAGTAGATGCACGGAATATCCGGAACATTGTTTTGCTTCGTCCTGTGAATTCTATGATTGAATTTAAACAAATCGTTGGTCGTGGCACCCGTTTGTTTGACGGCAAAGAGTTCTTTACCATTTACGACTTTGTGGATGCTTATAAACATTTTTCAGACCCGGAATGGGATGGTGAACCTATAGAAGAAGAGCCTTGTAAGAAATGCGGACAAAACCCATGTGTATGTCCAATTGTGCCGCCAAAACCTTGCCCAACTTGTGGGGAACGACCTTGTGTATGTGAAGTGATTGTAGATTCATGCCCCGTATGTGAGCAGGTGCCGTGTATTTGCAATAAAAGTAAAAAAGTCAAAATCAAGTTGCGCAATGGTAAGGAGAGAGAAATTCAGCACATGGTTTTCCACTTCGTTTTGGAGTGCAGACGGCAAACCTGTTTCCGCAGAAGAATTCCTGAATAATCTGTTTGGTGAGTTGCCTAAACTTTTCAAAGATGAAGAAGAATTGCGAAAGCTTTGGAGCAATCCGCTGACCCGAAGAACGCTTCTGGAAAATTTAGATGCCGCAGGTTTCCCGAAAGATGATTTGCTGATTTTGCAAAAGTTGGTAGATATGGAAAAAAGCGATTTGTATGATGTGTTGGAATACGTTTTCAACGGTGATTATATCGCCATGACCAGAGAAGCCAGAGCCAAAGCAGCAGAAGCCACCATCTTTGCATTACTCAACGACAAACAAAAAGAGTTTATCACTTTCGTATTGAATAAGTATATTGAAACCGGTGTGGATGAACTCGATCAAGAGAAATTGCCAATTTTGCTGACCAATAAGTGTCAATCCTTAGGAGATGCTAAAGAAATATTGGGCGATGTGGCAAATATCAGCAAACTGTTTATCGAATTTCAGCAACATCTTTATCAGCAAAAAATTGCGTAATGACAGGAGAAAACATAAACCCCAACCTCTTTCAAACTGATTAAAAAAGGTTTGTATTTTCATCTGTAAAATTTACCATCGATTGCGATACATGAAAACCCTTTCACTTGACATTTGTCAGTCACCCACCGCAAATAAATTTCCTATTTTTGCAGAATGAATACTTCACTCATCAACAAATATAATATTCCCGGCCCACGATACACTTCCTATCCAACCGTTCCGTTCTGGGACGAAACGTCCTTTACACCGGAGTTGTGGAAGCAGTCGGTCATCAGATCTTTCAATGAAAGCAACGATGCTGAAGGGATTTCCATCTATATTCACCTTCCGTTCTGCGAGCAGCTGTGTACATTCTGTGCCTGCCACAAGCGGATTACGAAACAGCATTCCGTAGAAACACCTTATCTGGAGAGCGTCTTGAAAGAATGGGATCTGTACCTGAATCTCTTCGGCAGAAAACCAAAAATCAAGGAACTTCACCTTGGTGGCGGAACCCCGACTTTCTTCTCGCCTGCAAATCTTAGAACTTTGCTTGAAGGTATTTTTGCGAAAGCAGACATCGCAGAGAATCCCGAGTTTTCTTTTGAAGGTCACCCGAACAATACAACGCGTGAGCATTTGCAGACTTTATATGATTTGGGCTTCAGAAGATGCAGTTTCGGCGTGCAGGATTACGATCCTCAGGTTCAGAAAGCCATCAACAGGGTTCAGCCCTTCGAAAATGTGGAAAAAGTGACAAACTGGGCAAGAGAAATCGGTTATCAGAGTATTTCACACGATCTTGTTTTCGGTCTGCCGTTCCACACCTGGGAAAAGCAGGAATATACCATCCGCAAAACCCTGGAGCTGAAACCTGACCGTCTGGCGTTTTATTCTTACGCGCATGTGCCGTGGATTAAAGGCGTAGGCCAGCGAGGTTTTGATGAAAACGACTTACCAAGCGGCGAAGAAAAGCGTAAACTCTACGAAAACGGAAAGAAACTGCTTGAGGAACTGGGTTATATTGAAGTTGGGATGGATCATTTCTCCCTGGAGCATGACGACCTGTACCAGTCTATGGTTTCAGGGGATATTCACCGGAATTTCATGGGCTACTCCTCCAGCAAAACCCAACTGATGATGGGATTGGGAATGAGTGCGATTTCAGATTCGTGGTACGCCTTTGGCCAGAATGAAAAAACAGTGGAAGGTTATCAGAAAATGGTGGAAGAGGGAATTCTTCCTGTGGTTAAAGGCCATATCCTGAACGAAGAAGACCTGAATATCCGCAGACACATCCTGAATTTAATGTGCCGTCTGGAAACTTCATGGGATCTTCAGAATTCTTTCCCTGAGCTTGAAAACGCGCTGGAAGCTTTAAAGGAAATGGAAGCCGACGGTTTGGTGGAACTGCACGATAATTCCATAAAGATCACCGAGAAAGGACGAGCCTTCACCAGAAACGTTGCCATGACGTTCGATCTTAGAATGATGCGCAACAAACCGGAAACAAGAATATTTTCGATGACGATATAATAGGGAAGCGGCCATTGGGCCGCTTTTTATATTTCAGTCGGGAAACCCGCAAAATGCCGTTGGTTTAGCAATGTTTTGGGAGTTTTTATCCATTTATAATTCAATCTAAATTATTTTGTTAAAAATTCTTAATTCTATTGAAAATCATTATATTTGCCGACTATAATTTTAATGTTGTAAACTATTAACAATGCAAGGAAAAGGACTTATTACGCTGGTTGCGGTAATTCTGGGGCTTATTTGTCTTAATGAATTGTTACCAACCTGGTATGCAGGCAAAATTGAAAAACAGGCCACTGAACTCGCCGGTAACAACCCGGAAAAGTATCAGAAAGAGATGGCCAGACTTTCTAAAGACACCCTGAATCTCGGTTTTACAAAACTTTATTACTCCCAGGCGAAAGAAAAGGAAATGAAGCTTGGTCTGGATCTGAAAGGCGGGATTAACGTACTTTTGGAGATCAACCAAAGAGATCTGGTAAATAACTTAACCAATTATTCTACCAATCCGGTTCTTCTGGAGGCGCTGGACCGTACCGACCAGATGCAGAAAAACTCTACCAATCCTTATATCAAGGATTTCTTTACCCAGTTCGATCTGGTAAATAAAGAGAAAGGGACCAACCTGAAACTTGCAGACGCTGAAATCTTCGGGAATACCAATCTTTCTGAGATTAAATTCAATACGCCCGATGAGCAGGTTAAAAAAATTATAGAGAACAGAATTGAGCTTTCTACAGGCACTGCCTACGAAGTAATCAGAACCCGTATCGATAAAATGGGGGTTACGCAGCCGAATGTGCAGCGTGTACCAAGAACAGGAAGAATTTCTGTGGAAATGCCTGGCGTGAAAGACATCGACCGGGTGAAAAAAATGCTTCAGACTTCTGCGAAACTACAGTTTTGGGAAGTTCAGCAGCTTCAGGAAGTGTATCCTTACCTGGAACAGCTTAATGCTGTAATTGCTACCAAAGGTGATTCTATGGGTGTTGCCAAAAACACCAACCTCATAAACCTTTTACAGTTAAATTCATTAAGATCTAACGGTGTTGCGAATGTAAAACTTTCCGATACTGCTGCGATTAATAAAATCATCAACAGCAAAATTGCTCACGATTTAAGACCGCAGAACATTAAATATACCCAGTTTATGTGGGGATATAAGCCGGAAGCAGGTGACGCGAACAATCTTGTACTTTACGCCATCCGTGGAAACATCAACCAAAAAGCTCCGGTAGA
Source organism: Kaistella sp. (assembly GCA_019104935.1). Classification (GTDB taxonomy): domain Bacteria; phylum Bacteroidota; class Bacteroidia; order Flavobacteriales; family Weeksellaceae; genus Kaistella. Next base: position 9,265 of record JAHRWY010000133.1, on the reverse strand, counting down.
CGGTGCGGTGGAATCTGCAAGGGTAAACTATGATGACCTTGGAAGAATCGTGGTCGACATGCAGATGGACTCTAAAGGTTCTAAAGACTGGAAAACACTGACCGGTAAAAACGTAAACAAACCCGTTGCCGTAACTTTGGATAATGTGGTTTATACCGCACCGAACGTTGTAAACGAAATCCCTAACGGTAGAACACAGATTTCCGGAAGTTTCTCTCAGGAAGAAGCTCAGGACCTGGTAAACGTTCTTGGAGCAGGTAAACTGCCTGCAGGTGCAAAAATTGTACAGGCAGAAGTGGTAGGGCCATCACTGGGAGCAGAATCGGTAAATGCCGGTATGTATTCATTCATCATCGCCTTTGTAATCATTATTCTTTATATGCTGTTCTATTACGGTGGGGCAGGGATTTATGCGGTAATCGCGATTTCTTTCAACTTATTCTATCTGATGGGAATCATGGATTCTGTAGATGCTACGCTTACGCTTCCGGGTATCGCGGGTATCGTACTCTCCATGGCAATGTCGATTGATGCGAACGTAATTGTATATGAAAGAACCAAAGAAGAACTCTTTGCCGGTAAAAACATCCGTGAAGCATACAACGAAGGTTTCAACTTCTCGCTTTCGGCGATTATCGATGGTAACATTACTTCATTGCTTACCGCGGTAGTGCTTTATATCTTCGGTACAGGTCCGATTCAGGGGTTTGCGGTAACTTTGGGTATCGGTATTATCCTTTCGATGTTTACGTGTGTACTTTTAACGAGAGTGCTTATTTTCAGCAGACTTGAAAAAGGAAAAGGGCTTTCTGTATGGACTAAATTCAGTAAAAACATCTTCAGAAATACCTGGGTTGATTTCATTGGGAAAAGAAAATATGCTTACATCATTTCCGGAATTATTACTATTATCTGTCTTGCTTCCATCGTAACTTCAGGATTTAAATTCGGGGTCGACTTTAAAGGAGGCAGAAGCTATGTGGTACGTTTTGAGAAACCTGTAGTGGCAAATGACGCCGCCGATAATCTTGAAAAACAGTTCGTTAACAAAGAAGGCCAGAAAAACGCAGTGGATGTGAAGACCTTCGGAAGCGATAACCAGCTGAAAATAACAACAGATTACCGAATTGACGAAGAAAGTGTAGAAGCCGATCAGGATGTTGAAAGCAAACTGTTTAACGGACTGAAGCCTTATCTTCCTGCAGATGCACAGCTTTCAGGATTTAAAGATTCAGGAAGCAGTTACGGAATTGTAAGTTCTGTAAAAGTAGGACCTACCGTAGCGGATGATATTAAATCAGGCGGTGTTATTGCATTGCTTATTGCACTGGCCGGGATTTTCCTTTACATTTTGGTACGGTTCAAGAAATGGCAGTTTTCAACCGGCGCAGTGGCTTCGTTAGTGCATGACGCGATTGTAATTCTGGGTGCTTACTCGATCCTGAAGAATGTAATGCCTTTCAACATGGAGATCAATCAGGATTTCATCGCTGCAATTCTTACGGTACTGGGTTACTCCATCAACGATACCGTAATCATCTTCGACAGAATCCGTGAATATCTAAACGAGAAAAAAGCCCTCACACTTGAAGGATTATTCAACGACTCCATTTCAAGTACCTTGGGAAGAACGTTCAATACCGCATTCATGACCTTCCTTGTAATTCTTGCCATCTTTATCTTCGGTGGTGAAAACTTAAGAGGATTTATGTTTGCCCTCCTTATCGGGGTTGGTTTTGGTACGTATTCTACCTGGTTTATCGCATCAGCAGTATCTTATGATTTGCTGAAGAAGAAAGGGGTAGAAGGAACCAAGAAAAGTTTAGCTGCTAAGAAAGAAGCTACGCCTGAAGAAGCTTAATCTTATTTCATATAAATAGAATGTCCTTTGAAAAAAGGGCATTTTTTTTGGCTTTGTAATAAAACTTGCTTTTACAAAAACTATCTTTGCATTCTGTCATGAAAAAGAATCAGAAATCCGCAGCCATCGGTTTTATATTTATCACATTGCTCATCGATATTACAGGATGGGGAATTGTAATTCCTGTAGTACCCAAGCTTATTCAGGAGTTAATTCATAATCCGGATCTCAGTGTGGCTTCTCAGTACGGAGGCTGGCTGAGTTTTGTGTACGCCGCAATGCAGTTTATTTTTGCATCGGTTTTGGGAGGTTTAAGCGACCGTTTTGGCCGGCGGCCGATTATTCTCTTTTCACTGTTGGGATTTTCTCTTAATTTTATGATTCAGGCATTGGCACCTACTATTTTCTGGCTTTTTGTAGGCCGGTTATTTTCCGGAATTACGGGAGCCAGTATTACGACTGCCAGTGCCTACATTGCCGATATTTCTACCGATGAAGACCGCGCTAAAAACTTTGGAATGATTGGAGCGGCTTTCGGATTGGGCTTCATCATCGGACCGGTGATCGGTGGTGTTTTGGGGCAGTATGGCGCACGGGTTCCGTTTTACGCAGCATCAATTCTCTGTCTTGTCAATTTTCTCTATGGCTGGTTTATTCTTCCTGAAAGTCTCGATAAAGAACACCGCCGTCCCTTTAACTGGAGGCGTGCAAATCCCATAGGTTCCCTTTTGCAGTTGAAAAAATACCCGAAAATCCTTGGACTTATCGCAGCTTTAATTTTCGTATATATTGCAGGACATGCGGTACAGACCAACTGGACATTCTTCACGATGTATAAATTCAAATGGACTGAAACTTTAGTCGGAATTTCTTTAGGAGTTTCCGGTTTTATGGCAGCTTTGGTTCAGGGCTATTTAATCCGCTTCATTCAACCTAAGATCGGAAACGAAAAAAGTATTTTCTACGGTCTTTCGCTGTATGCCGTCGGGATGATTTTATTTGCATTTGCAAGCGAAAGCTGGATGATGTTCGCGTTTCTGGTGCCTTACGGTCTGGGCGGAATTGCAGGTCCGGCGCTGCAGTCGGTCATTTCTTCGGAAGTACCGAAAAGTGAACAGGGCGAACTTCAGGGCGCGCTGGCAAGTCTGGTTAGTCTTACCGCCATTGTAGGTCCACCGCTCATGACCAATACTTTTTATTATTTTACGCACGATTCAGCACCGTTTATATTTCCGGGAGCGCCGTTTTTACTTGGATTTTTGCTGATGGCCATCAGTGCGGTAATCGTATATTATGTTTTCCGGGAGAAAAGGAGTCATTAACTTTTCCCTCGAAGATTTAAATTTTTAAAAATGAAAATTGATTTCATAAACTTTCGTAATTTTACGCCATGGAATTAAGTATAGGAGAAATGCTTTTGATTGCCGTTGCAATCGTCGTTTTATTCGGTCCAGATAAATTACCGCAGATTGCACGAGATTTGGGAGAGGGTGTGCGTAAGATGCGCGGTGCTATGGAGGACGTGAAAACTGAGATTTTGAAAGAAACTGATAATCCTGTATCTGAAATAAAGCGCGAAATCGACAAAGTAAAGCAGGCCGCCAAAGATTATAATCCACTTGCTGAGGCACAGCATAAAGAAGCACTCGCTGAAAACGTACAACCTAAAGTTAATCTTGCTGACGACGACCAGCACGAAGGACCTGTAAGCCGTTAATATGCACGAAATCATTCAGGAAGACCGACAAGCCTTTCTCTACCTCAATAATCTGGGGAGCCAGCCGTTCGACCAGTTTTGGATTATGGTTTCTGCGACCTGGATCTGGGTTCCGCTTTATGTTATTTTTCTTTATTTACTGTACAAAGAATACAGGGTCCGGAATTTAATTTTCATTTTGATCTTCATTGCGCTGGGCGTTACGGTTTCCGATCAGCTTGCCGGGATTTTCAAAACCGGGATTGCCAGGCTCAGACCGTGTCATGACCCAACTTTGGAAGGTTTGGTAAGAGAGGTGAAATGTGGCGGGCAATTCGGTTTTTATTCCAGCCATGCTTCCAATACTTTTTTTATTGCCACGTTAATGAGCATCCTGCTTCGGAAAACCTACAAATATTTGCCCTATTTATTATTCTTCTGGGCCGCAATGGTTTCCTACAGCCGCATTTATCTGGGGGTACATTTCCCGATGGATCTTATCATGGGAGCTTTAATGGGCTTTTTTCTGGGCGGTTTTTTTGCGACACTTTCATTAAAAGTGATTTACAAAAGACAGAAAACAAATTCCTGACAGCGCCTATTTTTCACTGATTTTATTATTATACTTTTTGGCGCTCGCTTCGCTCGCGCCAAAACTTCTGTTTTCGTCCCCGGCTTACAACCAAAAATATTATCTTTGCTTTTATGTCACACAACAACGATAAACGGCTTTTCCTCATCGATGCGTATGCGATGATTTTTCGTGGATATTATGCATTAATCCGCAGTCCGCGGATAACGAGCGACGGAAAAGACACGTCTGCAATATTTGGATTTACCAATTCTTTAATCGAGCTCATCCGCAGGGAAAAACCTACGCATCTGGCCGTGGTTTTCGATGTGGGAGAAGCCAGTGTGCGAACCGCAGATTTTTCGGATTATAAAGCCAACAGGAGTGAAACTCCGGAAGCGATAAAAATCGCGATTCCTTACATCCACAGGATTCTGGAGGCCATGCACGTGCCGATTCTGGGAGTTGAAGGCTACGAAGCCGACGATGTGATCGGAACCATTGCCTGCAAAGCAGAAAAAGAAGGGTATACAACGTATATGGTGACGCCGGATAAGGATTTTGCGCAGTTGGTGACCGATAGAATTAAAATTTACAAACCCGGATTAAAGGGAGCGGAATTTGAAATTTTAGGCGTTGAAGAAGTAAAAGCCAAATACGAAATTGATGACCCGAAACAGGTGATCGATTTCCTTGCCATGATGGGAGATTCAGTAGATAATATTCCGGGACTGGACGGTGTAGGCGAAAAAACTGCAAAAAAATTCCTGAAACAATACGGAAGCATCGAAAACCTTCTGGCAAACACGCACGAAATCAAAGGGAAACTGCGCGAAAAGGTAGAAGCCAGTGCCGAACGCGGTATTTTATCAAAAAAACTGGCCACGATTATTTGTGATTCACCAATAGAATTTCATCAGGAACAGTACGATCTGGAAACTCCCGATTTCGAAAAAGTGAAAACAGTTTTCGACGAGATCGAATTCCGCAGACTTTACGAAAATCTTTACCGGGCTTTTGCGCCAGCAACGGAAACTCAGGCTCAAAGTCCGGATAAAATTTCGCGTTATGATAAAGTTGAAAATGCTGCACCTTTAGGAAATCTTGGCGCGGCATCGGTTCAGCTTGATCTGTTTGCCAGCTATGAAGAACTCGATCAGGCGACCAATACCAAATCGAATATTGCAGAAAACGATCATCTTTACCAATACATCGATTCGCCAAAAGCACAGAAGATTCTCGTTAGAAACCTGCTTCAGCAGAACGCGGTGTGTTTTGATACCGAAACCACTTCCTTAAATGAGCTGGAAGCCGAATTAATCGGGATGAGTTTTTCCTATAAAAAAGGTTTGGCCTATTACATTCCGCTTTCTGAAAACAGAGAGGAAGTTTTGGAAACGCTCGAAATTTTCAGGCCCTTATTTGAAAAAGAAGAAATCCTGAAGGTAGCGCATAACCTTAAATTTGATTATAAAATCCTGAAACGCTATGGAATCGAGGTTCAGGGTGCAATTTTCGATACGATGATTGCCCATTATCTGCTGAATCCCGATGGAAGACACGGTATGGATTACCTTTCTGAAATTTATCTGAGTTACAAACCGGTATCCATTGAAACGCTGATTGGCAAAGGAAAAAATCAGGTCACTTTGCGGGCAGTTTCCGTTGAAGAGCAAAAGGATTATGCAGCTGAAGATGCAGATATTACCTGGCAACTTTACGAACTTTTTGCGCCACAGCTTCAGAAAGAAAATCTTCAGGATTTATTTTATAAAGTTGAAATGCCGTTAATGAAAGTTCTGGCCAAGATGGAACTTGAGGGTGTTTCACTGGATAAAAACTGGCTTGAACAGGAAAGTAAAGACCTCGAAAATGATCTGCGAGAGCTTGAAAAGAATATTTTTGAACTCTCCGGTGAAGAATTCAATATGAATTCCCCAAGACAACTGGGCGAAATTCTTTTCGAAAAAATGCAGCTCGACCCGAAAGCTAAAAAGACTAAAACAGGTCAGTACGCCACTTCCGAAGATATATTGCAGAAGCTTTCCGGCAAGCATGAAATCATTAAATATATTCTCGAATACAGAACCTATCAGAAACTCAAATCAACGTATGTTGATGCGTTACCTCTGCAGATCGACAAAAATGATCAGCGGGTTCATACCAATTTTTCGCAGACAACGGCAGCTACAGGCCGTCTGGCTTCTGTAAATCCGAATCTTCAGAATATTCCGATACGTACTTTAAGAGGTCAGCAGATTCGCGGGGCTTTTGTTGCAGGTGAAGGGAAAAAAATTATTTCTGCCGACTATTCTCAAATCGAATTGCGTCTGATTGCAGAAATTTCCAATGAGGAGAATATGATTCTGGCATTCCAGAACGGAGAAGATATTCACGCTTCCACGGCTTCGAAATTATTTAATATTCCACTCGAAGAAGTAAGTAAAACCCAGCGATCTCAGGCGAAAACCGTGAACTTCGGGATTATCTACGGTCAGGGCGCTTTTGCTTTGGCTGAACAGACCGGACTTTCACGAACCGAAGCCAAACAGATGATTGAAGCTTATTTTGAAACCTATCCAAGACTTAAGAAGTATATGGCAGAGCAGGTGCAAAAAGCGAAGGAACTGGGTTATGTGGAAACAATTCTTCACCGGAAGCGCCACTTAAAAGACATCAATTCCGCTAACTTTGTTGTGAAAGCGCATGCAGAAAGAAATGCAGTGAATGCACCAATCCAGGGAAGTGCTGCCGATGTGATTAAACTGGCGATGATTAAAATCGACGAGAAACTGACGGAAATGAATTTAAAAACCAAAATGCTTCTCCAGGTTCATGACGAACTTTTGTTTGAAGCTCCGATAGAGGAAGTTGAGGTCGCCAAAAATTTAATCAAAACCAAAATGGAATCAGCATTTGAAACCAAAGTACCTTTGCTGGTGGAAGTTGGAGTAGGTGATAACTGGCTGGAAGCGCATTAATTGAGAATAATAGATCCCATTTTTAATGCAGGAAAAATTATTGTTGAGTATTATGAAACTTTTAAGATAGCGTTCCTACGGAACGCGTTGTCTATTGAATATTTTTCTACACAGATAAGGCTCCTACGGAGCCGTGCGATGAGATAAAATATGATGAATTTGTAAAGATTAGAAACAGTCAGCAGAATGTTCCGGAGGAACGGAATCTGTGTAGAAAAAATGGTAATAGAAAACAAACTTTCCGTAGGAACGCTATCTGAAAAGATGATATAAATTCAGATTATGGCAAATACCTATACTCAGCTTTATATTGAGCTTATTTTTGCAACAAAATTCCGTGATAACAAAATTCCGGAGCAGCACAGAAAAGAATTAGATAGCGTTTTCAAGTGAACACTCATTATTGAATATTTTTTTACATCGCTAAGGCGCTTCGAAATCGCACAAAAAAATATATTATGAAAACAGTAATTTTCTACGAAAACAATCCTGAGGCAACAATGGAGCAGTTTATGGAAGTTTATCCGAGACATCAGGAAAATGAAGATAAGTTTGTAAAAGCCGGCAAAGTTCTGGGCATCGGGCCTTTTTCGGTTCCCGGCGAAGGCGCAATGGGGATTTTTACCGACCGCGAAGCTGCCGAAGAATTTGTGAAAGGCGACCCTTTTGTTCAGGAAGGTCTAGTCTCAAAAGTGACAATGAAAGAGTGGCACGACGAACTCCTTTAGCATGAAGTTTCTCATCATTATTCCCACGCACAACGAGGAAAAAAACATTCTATTCTGTCTCGAATCTTTGAAAAACCAAACTTTCAAAGACTATAAAATTGTGGTTGTAAATGATGGCTCCACTGACAATACTCAAATGATTGTGGAGCAATTTGCCGCAAATCATCGAGATTTTGAACTAAAGAATTTAGAAAAATCGGAACATCAGCCCGGCGCAAAAGTGGTTCGTACTTTCAACAAAGGTTTGGAAGAGGTTGATCTGAATGACTTTGATATCATCTGTAAATTCGATGCAGATATTATTTTTCCGCCTGATTATCTGATGATAGTCAACAGTGTTTATGAGAAAAATCCAAAAGCAGGAATGGTTTCCGGAATCGTAAAAATTAAAAAATCGGTTTTTGAAAAGAAACTGGCTTTTGATTTTAAAGATGAAAAAAGGCACTGGATTTTCGAGAATATTTCTTCTAAAAATCACGTTCGCGGACCGATAAAATCTTACCGTAAAGAATGTTATCAGGACATGAAGGGTTTGCGGCCTGTTCTCGGCTGGGACAATATCGACGTTATGCTGGCAAAAAAACACGGTTGGGAAGTTGTGACGATTAAAGATTTGTGGGTGAAGCACCTTCGTCCGACCGCTTATAAGTACAAAAATCAAAAAGCCGAAAAACTCGGTGAATATTTTTACAATATTGGATTAAGTTTACCTTTGGCTGTAATTTCCTCAGGGAAATCTTCTTTAAAAAACAGATCATTTTCTGAATTTCTTCTCACAATGAAATCGTTCCTCAAACAGAAAAGTGAAAGGTCATTGACAAAAGAAGAATTACATTTCATCCGCAATTTGCGCTGGCGCGAAATGCTTAATAAAAAATAAAATCATGAAATACATTTTTGGAATTTTTTCTGTCCTGCTTTCGTTAGGATTATCCGCACAAAAATCTGCGGATCTGATCATTACGAATGCGAAAATTTATACTGTTAATCAGAAATTTGACGTAGCGGAATCGATGGCGGTTTCTAACGGGAAAATTCTTGCGGTTGGAAAAAGTAAGGATATTCTGAAAAAATATAAATCCCAAAACATTCAGAATCTTGACGGCAAAGCGGTTTTTCCCGGATTTATCGACGCGCACTGCCATTTTACCGGATACGCAACCGATAAGTGGAAATGTGAATTGTGGGGAACAAAATCCTGGGACGAAATTATTTCACGGCTTACAGCATACTCTAAAAATGCACCCATGGAATGGCTTTACGGCAGAAGCTGGGATCAAAACGACTGGCCGGTAAAGGAATTTCCTACGAAGGAAAAACTTGATCAGCTGTTTCCGGACCGTCCGGTATATTTAAAAAGAATCGACGGACACGCCGCAGTGGCCAACCAGAAAGCTTTGGATATTGCAGGAATTACGGTGAATACAA
>JAHRWY010000116.1:0-2740 GCA_019104935.1 Kaistella sp. | reverse complement strand
GTTGTCGGGTTCCGGTTTTACGGCGTGTACCAAATCCGGAAATTTCATGGCGTCCTGAATAAAAAATACAGGAGTGTTGTTTCCCACAAGGTCATAATTCCCTTCCTGAGTGTAGAATTTAACCGCAAACCCACGGATATCCCGCGGTAAATCGGTGGAACCCCGGCTGCCCTGAACGGTAGAAAACCTTACAAACACCGGGGTTTTGATGGAGGTGTCATTCAGGAATTTGGCTTTGGTGTATTTCCCCATCGGTTTATAGAGCTGAAATTCGCCGTGCGCGCCGGAGCCACGGGCATGCACAATTCTTTCAGGAATTCTTTCGTGATCGAAATGCGTCATTTTCTCACGGAAGATGAAGTCTTCAAGAAGTGAAGGTCCGCGGTCTCCGGCTTTAAGTGAATTCTGGTCGTCATTAATCTTGATTCCCTGATTGGTGGTCATAAATTCGCCGTGATCATCAACTTTATATTTACCGAGCTGTTCAGTTTTTGGATTTGCACCATTTTCAAATGGTTCCTGTTCGTTAATTTTCATAATAGTGCTTTGTAGGTTATACGGCGTTTAGGTCTTTTGATTTGTGTTTTCCTGCGGCTGCCTGAGAATTCAGGTTGGTATCTGCGATGGTGGTAAGCACGCAGTCGGATTTTTTTTCTTCACCCAAAGTCCTGAGCAGTAAGTCGAGCGCCTCCTTTTCGTTGAGAATTTTGGCATAGGCACAGAGGGTTCCGTAGCTTGCAATTTCGTAATGTTCAACTTTCTGGGAACTCGCAATAATGGCTGCGTCGCGAACGGGACCTTCCGCCGCGTTGGAAACACTTTCTCTTCCTTCTTCCAGAATTCCTTCTATTGCAGGACATTTTTTAGCTTCGGCTTTCATTCCCATCGAATCAAAAGCTGCTTCCAGTCTTATGACCTGTTGCTTGGTCTGCGCCAGGTGATCTTTAATGGCTGTTTTGAGTTTTGCATCAGATGCATTGTCGTACATTTCCGGAAGTGCTTTTACCAAAGCATTTTCGGCATAGTAAATGTCTTTCAGCCCGTCTGTAAACAGATCGCGAAGCTGCATAGCATCTCCTTTCGCCTGTTTCTTCGTTGGAGTTGTTTTTTTCTTGTCCATAGTGATTTCTTTTTATTAATGTTTGAAATTTGGTCAGGTGAAGAAAGTTTACCGTCCGATAAACTTTTAAAATCCAAATGTTGCATTCAATTTTTAAACCAAAAGAAACCTTTGCCTCGTTAAAATTTCCCTAAAAATGAGCGTTGCTGCGCAGCAACTGTAAATCCATCCGCCCTAATAAATGAGCGGCTTTGAATATTTAATTCAAAAATAAAAGTTATCTTTACTCCCCAATTTTTTTTAATGGAAAAAGAATTTAAAATCAGTTTCGAAGCCATCAGCAATTACGAAAGTCTTGATGCGACGGAAAAAAAACTTTTTGATGCAGCGAAGAAAATCCGCGAAAATGCCTATGCCGAATATTCTCATTTTCATGTAGGCTGTGCAATTTTGTTGGAAAATGGCGAAATTGTAACGGGAAGCAACCAGGAAAACGCTGCTTATCCGTCGGGATTATGCGCAGAACGCACGACCATCTTCTGGGCAGCGGCCAACTTCCCAAATGTAAAAATGAAGAAGCTTTTTGTAATTGGTGCGCCGAAAGACGCGCTTTCGTCTACGCCAATTCCGCCCTGTGGCGCGTGCAGACAGTCGATTCTGGAGTATGAAGCAAAGCAGAAAGAAGGTATTGAAATTTATTTTGCCTCGCTGGACGGCGAAATTTTCAAAACCAAATCGATCCGCGATCTGTTGCCGTTTTCTTTTGATGCCTCCTTCCTTTAAAGAATTAATGATGTTCTAAATGAATTAATGATGAGAATTGCAGCCATCGATATCGGGAGTAATGCGGCCCGCCTTTTAATCAACGAAGTAACCGAGCCCAAAAAAGGCAAGCCGGAATTCATGAAGCTTAATCTGCTCCGTATTCCGCTGCGTTTGGGGATTGATGTTTTTACACAAGGCAAAATCGGTGCGGAAAGGGAAGAGATGGTCATCAGTTCGATGAAAGTGTTCAGCGATCTGATGAAGATTTATAAGGTAGAACATTACCGTGCCTGTGCTACCAGTGCTATGAGGGATGCCAAAAACGGTGCGGAAATCATTGATGCGGTAAAAAAAACCTCGGGAATTGATATTGAAATTATTTCCGGAGACGAAGAAGCGACTTTAATTTACGAAAATCATGTGGCTGAAGGGTTAGACAAAGATTCTGCCTATCTGTATATCGATGTGGGCGGCGGCTCTACAGAACTTACGTTCTACGAAAACGGAGCGATGAAGTACGAGCATTCCTTCAACATCGGAACGATCCGGTTGCTCAATAATCTGGTGAAAGACGAACACTGGAAAGAAATGAAAGAAGAAATCCGCAAAAACATCAACAGTAAAAAACCGGTGGTGGCTATTGGTTCGGGAGGAAATATCAACAAAATATTTTCGATGAGCAAGACCAAAGACGGAAAACCGATGTCGGCAGCCTATCTTAAAAAATGCTACAAAGAAATGAACGGCCTCACCGTTGCAGAAAGAATGAGCCGATATGCGATTCGTGAAGACCGCGCCGATGTGCTGGTTCCGGCTCTGGAGATTTTCAATAACGTGATGACGTGGAGTGATATCGACAAAATATTTGTGCCGAAAATTTCGGTAGCTGATGGTTTGATACACCGGATTTACGAT
>JAHRWY010000230.1:0-3960 GCA_019104935.1 Kaistella sp. | reverse complement strand
ATGGTGCGCAAAACGCTTTGGTTGAAAATATTCTTAACAAATCTAACATGAACTAAAATGCTTACAAGTAAAGTAGCAAAAAGATACGCACAGGGTTTGCTTAATTTCACTCAGGAATCCGGTAATACAGATGCTGTTTTTACTGAAATGGGTGACATTGTGAAAACCATCGAAAAGTCGAAGGAGCTGCAAAGTTTTTTCGCTTCTCCGATCATTGATGTGAAGAAAAAAGTAAGCATTGCCTTAGAAATTTTCAAAGATTTTTCCCCGGTTACAAAAAGCATGCTTCAACTTATCATCAAACAGGGCCGTGAAAGCCAGATGCAGAACATTGCACAGGAATTCATTAATAAAGTGGAGGACATGAATGGTGTACAGAGAATTACGATTACCTCTGCATCAGCACTTTCTTCAGAAAACATCAGCAATATTCTGAAGTCTTCAGAACTTGTGAATCACGATAATAAGTTCGATGTAAAATCCATCATCAATCCAGAGATTTTAGGAGGTTATATTCTACGTGTTGGTGATCAGCAGGTAGACGCCTCAGTAAAATCAAAACTGAGCAAGCTTAAAAAAGAATTTCAATTAAATTAAGACAAAAACAACCATAAAATGGCAGAAATAAATCCGGCAGAAGTATCTGCAATTCTTAAACAGCAGTTAGCCAACTTCGACACCCAGTCGAATATTGAAGAAGTAGGAACTGTATTGACCATCGGTGATGGTATCGCTTTAGTATACGGTTTAGAAAATGTTCAGTACGGTGAATTGGTAAAATTCGAAAGCGGTATTGAGGGTATTGTTCTTAACCTTGCAGAAGACAACGTGGGTGTTGCACTTCTTGGTGAATCTAAAATGGTTAAAGAAGGAGATACGGTAAACAGAACCAAAAGAATTTCGTCAATCAAAGTTGGTGAAGGGATGTTGGGAAGAGTTGTTGATACTCTTGGGAACCCTATCGACGGAAAAGGACCCATTACAGGTGACTTATTCGAAATGCCATTGGAAAGAAAAGCTCCGGGAGTTATCTTCCGTCAGCCTGTAACAGAGCCTCTACAGACTGGTATCGTTGCAATTGACTCCATGATTCCTGTTGGTAGAGGACAAAGAGAATTAATTATTGGTGACCGTCAGACAGGTAAAACTACTGTGGCAATCGATACAATTCTGAACCAAAGAGAATTTTATGATGCAGGTGAACCTGTATTCTGTATCTATGTTGCAGTAGGGCAAAAGGCTTCTACCGTAGCACAAATTGTTAAGACATTAGAAGATAAAGGAGCTTTGGCTTATACCGTAGTGGTAGCAGCGAACGCATCAGATCCAACTCCAATGCAGGTTTATGCGCCAATGGCGGGAGCTTCAATCGGAGAATATTTCCGTGATACTGGTAGACCAGCTTTGATTATTTATGATGATTTATCTAAACAAGCGGTAGCTTACCGTGAGCTTTCTCTATTGTTGAGAAGACCACCGGGACGTGAAGCTTATCCAGGAGACGTTTTCTATCTTCACTCCAGACTTTTGGAGCGTTCAGCTAAAGTTATTGCTGATGATACCATCGCAGCTCAGATGAACGACTTACCGGATTCTTTGAAACCAATCGTAAAAGGTGGCGGTTCATTAACTGCACTTCCGATTATTGAAACTCAAGCAGGTGACGTTTCTGCATACATCCCAACTAACGTAATTTCAATTACAGACGGACAGATTTTCTTGGAGTCAGATTTATTCAACTCTGGGGTTCGTCCAGCGATTAACGTAGGTATTTCTGTATCCCGTGTTGGAGGTAATGCTCAGATTAAATCCATGAAAAAAGTTTCAGGTACTTTAAAATTAGATCAGGCTCAGTACAAAGAACTTGAAGCGTTTGCTAAATTCGGTTCAGACTTAGATGCTTCAACTCTTGGAGTTATTTCTAAAGGTGAAAGAAACGTTGAGATTTTGAAACAGCCGGTAAATTCACCACTTCCTGTAGATTCTCAGGTAGCCATGATTTATGCAGGTACTGAAAACTTATTGAGAAATATCCCAATCAGAAAAGTAAAAGAATTCCAGAAAGAATACGTAGAATTCTTGAGATCAAAACATCCTGATACCATGGCAGCCATCAAAGCAGGTAAAATTGATGACAGCATTACAGGAGTTTTGAAGCAGGCTGCTACAGAACTGGCTTCTAAATACAACTAAAATTAATTCAATATTCAATATTCAGATGAAATATTCTGAATATTGAATTTTAAATTTTCAATCCATAGAATGGCGAACTTAAAGGAAATACGCGGAAGAATTACTTCAATCTCTTCTACAATGCAAATCACGAGTGCGATGAAAATGGTTTCGGCAGCGAAACTGAAGAAAGCAACCGATGCTATTGTGATGTTGAGACCTTACTCCGAAAAACTGCAGGAAATTATTGCAAATGTAAGTGCGACTACTGAGCTGGAGGGTATTTCTACCTTCACTGCGGAGAGAGAAGTAAAAAAAGTTCTTTATATTGTGGTTACCTCCAACAAAGGTCTTGCGGGGGCTTTCAACTCGTCAGTAATTAAAGAACTCAACAATACGATTGGAAACACACAGCACGAAGTAGAAATCCTTTCTGTGGGTAAAAAAGTATATGATGCAGTGAGAAGAACCCGAAAAGTGTACGATAACCAAAGTGCAATTTTCGATGGGATGAGTTTCCAGGTTGTTTCCAATTTCATGGAACACGTGATGAAGGATTATAAGGAAGAAAAATTCGATAAGGTTTTTGTGATTTATAATAAATTCATCAATGCTGCAACGCAGGAAGTAAAAACCGAGCAGGTATTACCAATTGCAATGGCTGAAAAAGATGAAACGGTAAACACCGATTATATTTTTGAACCGAACGCTGCAGAAATTCTGAATGTTTTGATACCAAAATCCATCAAAACACAGGTTTATAAGGCAATTCTTGATTCTATTGCATCGGAACACGGTGCGAGAATGACGGCGATGCACAAAGCTACCGACAATGCTGAAGCATTAAGAAACGAACTGAAAATTTTCTACAATAAAGCAAGACAGGCAGCAATTACCAATGAAATTCTGGAGATTGTATCCGGAGCAGAAGCTTTGAAGAATTCTTAATATCAGCGTTTTATTATAATAAAAGCATCAGATTGTTCTGGTGCTTTTTTATTGGGAGGATGAAGGATTTATAAAGAACCATTCACTTTTCAGGACTTTTTTATAATTTAATTTTGTATATCTTTGCATCAAATATTTTTAAAAATTTAAATGGACTCAGACGTCGTCAAGCTTTTATTAGCTTTATTCTTAGTATTACTCAATGGTTTTTTCGTAGCCGCAGAATTCTCTATCGTTAAAGTTCGTTACTCCCAAATCCAGCTCAAAGCCGCCGAAGGAAACTCAATGGCGAAACAGGCAGAGCACATCATCAAACATCTGGACGAATACCTTTCTGCCACGCAGCTCGGGATTACACTTGCATCACTTGGTTTAGGTTTTGTCGGCGAAAGTGCGCTGCATCATATCATCGAAAATCTATTTCATTACTTCGGTTTTGCGGTTGTAGATGCAACGATTACTACGGTTTCGCTGGTAACAAGTTTCTTAATTATTACCATTATGCACATTGTGTTTGGCGAATTAATTCCTAAATCTATTGCCATCCGGAAAGCAGAACCTACTACAATGTTCATTGCAGTACCGCTGAGAGCATTCTATACCATATTCAAACCTTTTATCTGGACGATGAACCAAATGTCGAACGGAGTTTTAAGGTTAATGAAGATTCACCCGGCATCAGAACACGAAATTCACTCCACAGAAGAACTTCAGCTATTGGTAAAACAGTCTGCAGATTCGGGTGAAATTGAAGAAGAGAATTACGAGATTATTAAAAATGCTTTCGATTTTACCGATCACTCTGCCAAGCAGATCATGGTGCCGCGCCAAAACATTGCG